>MHGP01000031.1 GCA_001805615.1 Omnitrophica WOR_2 bacterium RIFCSPHIGHO2_02_FULL_48_11 | reverse complement strand
TTCCCAAGGGCTATGATGCGTTTTATTGTATGAAGTATGAGGTGACCGAAGGGCAGTATGCGGATTTTATCAATAGTTTGTCAACAACTTATCAGACATATCGTGACCTCACCGGCGGCGATGGGAGTACGACGGGAAAGAACAGTGATAACGTGATAAAGCGCAACACGATTGCTATCAGCGGCGGTACGGCCAGCACCACGCGCGCGGACCGGGCCATGAGCTGGATCAGTTATGAGGATTTAGCAGCGTATTTGGATTGGGTGGGGTTGCGGCCAATGACGGAATTAGAGTATGAAAAAATTGCGCGGGGCGATGCAGCTGCAGTGATCGGTGAGTATGCCTGGGGCAGCAGCACGAGTATCACTGCCGGGGTAACTTTTTCCGGGAGCCCGGAAGACGGGAATGAAACATTTACCACCGCCAATGCCAACGCGAATTATAACGTTACGACCTTCAGTCAGGGCGATGATTTTTTGGGGACACAATACGCGCAGGGCCCGGTACGGTCCGGGATCTTTGCCACATCTTCGTCTACCCGCGCGACATCCGGAGCAGGGTATTATGGGGTCATGGAATTATCCGGAAACGTGTATGAGCGGGTGGTAACGATCGGTAACACCTGGGGCTTAAGCTATTGGGGTGTCAACGGCGATGGGACGCTGAATGGGGCGTCGGGGGCTGGTAATGCTCATCAGGTTGGCTGGGTAGGGACTGATGTGTATGGTTATGATACCGGCGTGGGTGATGCTATCGGCGCTGGCTTTAAAGGAGGGTCTTATTACACAAATTCAACGTACCTTAGAACATCTGACCGGCAACAGGCAGCTTTATATGATGCTAATCGAAGCGCTGCAACAACGAGCACTTATGGCGGCCGGGGGGTGCGTTCCTTAAGCCCACCAACGTTGCCGAGTTGTGGTAACGTGACCAAAGAAATTCCGGAGCAGTGTGATAGCAGTGATGATGAGTGCCCTTGTTCTCCCGGTATGGGAGGGGCTGATGTTTGCAAGGAGGATTGTACCTGCTCGTTTGGCGGGATAGAATGCGGGTAAGTAATTTTTTAAATTGAAAGCGTTATATGGAAGAAAAAAAAGAAAATGTTAGAAAAAAAGTCCTGGTGATTGATGATGACCAAGGTACCTTGGAATTGTTGAAAGGGATTTTGGAGAAGGCGGGTTATGCGGTGCTTTTTGCCAAAGACGGCCAGGAAGGCCTAAGCAAAGTCACTCAGGAAAAACCGCAATTGATCATTTTAGACGTTCTTATGCCGACGCTGGACGGCTTCGGTTTTTTGAAAGAATTAAAAAAGGATAAAGAGGCCAGCCGCATCCCTGTTGTGATCCTTACCGTGCGTAAAAATATGGAAGATTCTTTCTTGGCTATGGGCGCGGATGTTTTTATTCCTAAGCCCGTGGACACGGAAGATTTTTTGGCGAAAATTTCAGCGCTGTCTTTGCGGCCGCCCCAGCTTTCCACAAAGCAAGAGGTAGCTGGGACTGCGCCGCCTTTATCTAAGAATGAAGACAAGAAAGGCCACTGAGATTTTAAAGAAAAAGATTATGAAGAAACAGATCCGTATTTTAGCAGTAATAGTCTTTTTATTGATTCTTTCCTCAACCGTTTATGCCAATAACCTTTCTGTACGCAATGTTTCCTTGGAAGACCGAAACTCCGATACCGATACGGCTATCGTAGAATTTGATCTCAGTTGGGATAACTCGTGGCGTAATACCACTAATTATGATGCGGCCTGGATTGTTTTGAAAGTGCAGGTCGGCAGCACATGGGTGCATGGCCATCTGAAGGATGGAGGTACGAATCCCAGCGGAACGTCGGTTGGCTCTAACAAAAGTTTGGAAATTAATGTCCCGACGGATACGCATGGTGCAACATCCCGTTATTTGGGGGCGTTTGTTTATCGGAAGTCGACCGGCAGCGGAACGGTTAACTCCAAAGATGTCCGTCTTAAATTGGATTATGCGACGACGGCCAGCCGTGGAGGCGTTACGATTGTTGATACAACGACGATCACCGTCAAGGTGGTCGGGATTGAAATGGTGTATATCCCGCAGGAATCGTTTTATGCTGGAGATGTCAATACCAGCACTGCCACTTTAAAAACCGGCTCGGCAGAAAGTAATCCTTGGTACCTTGACAGCGAGGGGACAATCCGGGTTACGGGCGGGGCTACCGGTACTTTTTATTATCAATCAGCTGGCAATACCGGTGAATTTGCTTCCGGGACACAGTTTACGATACCGGCGGTGTTTCCGAAAGGCTACGGTGATTTTTATTGCATGAAGTATGAAGCCACCGAAGCTTTATGGCTGGATTTTTTTAATACCCTCGATTCTTCATCTAAAACGACGAGGGATATCACCGCTGCCAGCGGGAAAAATTCGGACAGCGTCGTTAAGCGTAACACCATTTCCTGGAGCAGCGGCGATGCCTCGGGGAGCCGTAATGACCGGGTCATCAATTATTTGAGTTGGATGGACTTGGCGGCTTTATTGGACTGGGCAGCGTTAAGGCCGATGACTGAATTGGAAATGGAAAAAGTTGCCCGCGGCGGGTTGGTAGCGGTAGCGGGAGAGTATGCCTGGGGAGATGCGAGTGTTACGGCCGGGGTGACCTTCTCCGGCAGTCCGGAGGATGGTAACGAAACATTCACGACCGCCAGCGCCAATGCGGTCTGTAACGTCACAACGTTCAGCCAGGGGGATGATTTTTTGGGAGCGCAATACGTGCAGGGGCCGGTCAGGCCGGGAATATTTGCCACGAGCAGTTCAACGCGGGCCACCTCCGGGGCAGGCTATTATGGCGTCATGGAATTATCCGGGAATGTTTTTGAGCGAGTGGTAACGATCGGCAATACGACCGGGATTTCGTATTATCCCTGGCATGGCGATGGTATTTTAAGCTCATTAGACTCCATCGGGAATGCGCGGCAAATCGGCTGGCCAGGTTCAGCGTATTATACAGGTTATATAGGAGTCACCGGAGCGGATGGTTCCGGATATAAGGGAGGAGCCTGGGATCGGGCTTGCACTGGGGGGACGTTGGCTACCTCTAACCGGTCTTTCAGCGCTTTAACGCAAACGACCCAGAATAATTATGCCGGCGGCCGGGGAGTGAGATCCGTGTCACCGCCCACGCTTCCAACCTGTGGGGACAATGTCCTGACACCACCGGAGACCTGCGACGACAATAATACAACTGAGGGGGATGGCTGCAGCAGTCAATGTGAAATCGAACAGGCGGCCCCTGCGCCGGGGGTAAATTAATTTTTTCTGTCAGAGGTTCCAATTGCACATGTCTACTCATATTCGTAAAAAAGATCTTTGGAGTTGTCTTTTTCTTCTCTGTTTTTGGGTATTCCCTTTGCTTTATATCGGCTTGACCAAAAAAGAAATTTCTTTTTTCCCCCGTCCGCTCTGTTATCTGCAGAGAGTTGCATTTTTATTTACTAACGGAATTCAGCAGTGGCCGGTGTATTATTTTCAGGCCTTGCCGGAGAATTCCGAGGATTGGATAACGCTTCGTGAAGAGGAATATTTTCAGCTGCAGCCTTTCGGCTATCGGACGAGAATATATCAGATGTTTTTGCCTTTTGTGCATTATGCCATGGGATATGAATCGCAATGGCAGAAAACCAGTCTGGAGCGTAATGAAGAACTGGCCGCCTGGCTCAAACAACGGTATGAGGCTATTCATCCACAGAGTCTGCGGCTGAAGGCGATCCAGTTTGTTGTTGTGTATTATGATATTAATGAGAATTTTTCTCTGGAGGGGCATTGGCGGCCGCCGCCGTTGGAATTTTTTGCTCCGGAAAAAATTAAAATTCTCTCTACACATCATTTTTGACCGTTATGAAAAAAATAAAATTACCGCAGTTAAGGGAATTTTTTTTCGCATCGGTGGATACGGTCCGTTTGGATGCGTTCCGGATGTGTCTGGCGGCTAGCATGCTGTTATATTTTGCCGACTGGTGGAAGCAGGGCGCAGAGGAATGGCTCACGACCGAGGGGTTTCATATTTCCAAAGAAGCCTTGCCCTATCATCCTTGGTATGTAGCGCCGCTGTCTCCGGAATTTTTGCCCTGGTTCGGGATGCTGCTTTTTGGAAGTCTGACCGCGGTCATGGTCGGTTGGCAAGCGCGCTGGACGGTGTGGCTGGCCCTGGGGGTCACGGTTTATGCGACGCTGGTCGATCAGTTGTCGGCGTTTACCCTCAATAAACTTGCGATCGCAGGGTTTTTGGTTTTGGCCCTGGCGACCAAGGGACATTATTGGAGTATCGAGCGAGGAAGTCCACAGAAGCAATCGGTCTGGCCGATAAGGATTCTGCAGATCACTCTGATCTTGCAGTATTTTACCGCCGGATGGAGCAAGGCCGCGTACGGGGATTGGCTCGGTCATCCTTATGTTTTTTGGGAACAATTGCACGGATTCTACCGGACCGATCTTGCCGCTTGGCTTTTAAGAGAAATTCCGAAGCCCGGCTGGGGGATTGTCCAGTGGCTGGGGCTCATTTTTGAATTATTGTCACCGGCGCTGTTCGGGTTTCCGGCTTTGCGAGTGTGGGGATTTATGATCGGCGGTATTTTTCAGATATTGGTGGCTTTAACGATGTATAAGTTAATTTACTTTAGCCTGGTGATGTTCTGCTTTTATGTTGTTTTTATCCCTGACCCGTTGCTGCACCGGATACGTCTCTCTTTCCGCGGAATATTCAGCAAAAAGAAATTCGCCGGACCCACCTCAACATGAATGTTTCACAAAATTCCTTACGCATTGTTTTTTGGTGTGCAGCACTGTTCTTTCTTGTCCTTAATGTCTTGACGATCAAGGACGGCCATAGTTGGGGGGACGATTTCGGCCAGTACATTCAGCACGCCAAAAATATTGCCCAGGGTCAGCCGTACGCCGGTCGTATCATCGCTGAACCGTGGGTCGTGGTCCCACCGGGATATCCGCTGTTATTAGCCCCTTTGCTCAAATGTTTCGGGATCAATTTTAAAATTTTGAAATTATTCAATGTGGTGTGCTGGCAGCTTTTTGTCTTGGCGCTTTTTCCGCTTTTGCGCCGGCGCCTGGGCGAGGAGGCGGCTCTGCTGGCGGCGCTGGTCCTGCTTTCCTCGCCTTCTTTTTTTATTTTTAAACAAAATGTGTTAAGCGATACGGCATTTATTTTTTTTGTAACAGCTGCGTTATCGGCATGGACCAAGTATAGCGAATCTTTGAAAAACGAAGAATCAAAAAACGCCCGGTTCTTCTTGGGGGCCGCGTTATTTTTTATGCTGTATTCTGTTCTGATCCGGACGGCAGGGGTCGCTGTATTCATTGCAGCCGCTCTTTATAGCTTTGCGGCCGGTAATAAAAAACGAGACATTTTATTACTCATTTTAGTATTTTTGATGGGCATGGGAATTAGTCATATCTTTGGGACTTCGGGGATGGATCACTACATGAAATCCCTCCAGGTGCCGCTTGAAGATTTGCCCAAATTTTTTAAGGAACATGTAGTCTATATTTTTCACACAGTCGTGATGTTTTATATTCCGACGAAAAATGTGGTTTCGATTCCAATATTCTCGTTTTTAAGTTTTTTAATTACTAGAACAGCGCCTTTGCTTTTAGTAGGGATTGTACTTATTTTTATTTACCGGCTGGTACGCCGCACGGTTTCCCTAGTGGAATGTTTTTTCTTTGTTTATTTTTTGGGGATCATTGTTTGGACGATCGAGGGCGGGGTGAGGTATTTTCTGCCGATTGCGGGGCCTTTTTTACTTTTATCCTTGGAGGGTTTTCGAGTGGGATATCAGTTTGTCCTGCGGGGCAAATGGGAGAAGGCCCGCGAGGGCAGCATCCGCTGGTTTTTGATTTTTTTGATTGTCAATAACTGTATGAGCATTCTCATTGATATTGATTTTGATGATAATGAAATTTACAAAAAAGATGCACGGGAGATGGTACAGTGGGTGAAGGACAATGTGGGCTCGGATGAGCCGTATATGTTTTGGAAGCCGCGGGCCATGGCGGCTTTGACGGACCGGGTGGGGACCCCGTTTTGGATCTATCCGGAAGAAGAAAAGACTTGGAACCGGCGGGTGGAAAAATTCAAGATCGATTATTTAATTATCGCCAAGAATGATGCCTTTCATTTGAGCGAGCGGGTGTCTGCCGGTGCTGTGCCGGCCGAGGCGGTTTGGGAAAACAGCGAGTATAAAATTTTTAAGGTTAAACGGTAAATATTCAGCCTGTCATTACCGCACATGAAACCCAATCGGATTTTTGGGTTTCGGTGGTGGATCGAGTAATTTTTTAATAGCTTCAAAAACAATCTTGAATTGGTAATCGTATTTCTTTTCCATTTCCCCAATTTTACGTTTTAATTCTTTGTGGCTCGCCAACATTTCTCGCAGTCTTGTGAAAGTCCGCATAATTTCAATGTTTACCTGGATGGCCCTTCTGCTATTTAACACGCTGGAAAGCATTAAAATGCCATGCTCGGTGAAAGCGTAGGGAGGTTTGCGCGTACCACCCCAACTTGATCCGCCAAAATGGCGTATCAAGTTTTGGAATTCTTCTTTTGTAAGTTGTAGAAGAAAATCTTCGGGGAATCTTTCAATGTTCCTTCGGACTTGTCGCGTTAATTGTTCGGTTTCTACCCCATACAGTTCTGCTAAATCTTTATCCAGCATCACTTTCTTCCCTTGAATAATAAATATTTTATTTTGGATAATTTCTTGAGGAATGATCTTCATTGTTGGTTCTTTTTTTATAGTTGTGAGATTTTACGCCCACCAGTTTCGATCCAGGCTTCTGTATTGAATCGCTTCGGCAACATGTTCGGTGAGGATCGCGGTCTTTTCGTCCAGATCGGCGATCGTGCGGCTGATTTTCAAAATTTTGTCATGCGCCCGGGCTGAAAGCCCCAGTTCATCAATGGCTCTCTTGAGAAGCTTTTTGCTGTCGTCATTCAGCTGGCAATGCTCTTTGATCTGGCGGTGGGTCATTTGCGCGTTGGCAAAAAGGGATGTCTTGGCAAACCGTTCTTGCTGAATATCCCGGGCTCTGGTCGTGCGGGATTTGATGTCTTTGGAAGATTCGTTGGGTGGCGCTGATAAAAGTTCGATGGATTTCAGCGACGGCACGTCCAGGTGAATGTCAATGCGGTCCAAGAGCGGGCCGGAGATTTTCCCCATATATTTTTGGATCTGATGCGGGCTGCATTGGCAATTTTTTTTGGGATCCGTGTACCAGCCGCACGGGCAGGGATTCATCGCACAGACGAGCATGCATTGGGCCGGAAAGCGCAGGGTTTTGGTCGCCCGGGCGATCGTCACGTGATGATCCTCAAGCGGCTGGCGCAAGGCCTCCAGGACATTGCGGTTGAATTCCGGTAATTCATCAAGAAATAAAATCCCATTATGGCTGAGCGTGACCTCGCCGGGTTTCGGAATGGACCCGCCGCCGACCAGCGCCACATCCGAGGCGGTATGGTGCGGTGAGCGGAAAGGCCGTTGGGTCAACAGGCCGCCGTTGGGCGGGATCAATCCCACGACCGAATGAATTTTGGTTGTTTCCAAAGACTCGTCAAAAGTCATATCCGGCAAAATTGTCGCGAGGCGTTTTGCCAGCATCGTCTTGCCGCTTCCCGGCGGGCCGATGAGCAGACAATTGTGTCCACCCGCTGCCGCGATCTCCAGACCGCGCTTGACGTGCGTTTGGCCTTTGACATCGCTGAAGTCCATATCGTAGTGATTGCCGCGGTTGAAAAGTGCGCCGGGATCAATGGTGAGGGGATCGATCGACTCAACAGCTTGCAGAAAATTGACGACTTCGGTTAAAGATCTGACGGGATAGATCGGCACGCGCTCGGTGACCGCGGCTTCCACGGCATTCGCCGCCGGCAAAATAATGCCGCGGAATTTTTTTGGGGGGATCGATAGGGCAATGGTGAGAGATCCCTGAATGGGCTGAATATGGCCGTCCAGCGAAAGCTGTCCGAGGATCAGAAAATCTTTTAAAAATTCCGGATTGCATTGCTCGGTGGCCGCGAGGACACCTAAGGCAATGGCCAGATCAAAGGAAGAGCCTTCTTTT
>MHGP01000030.1:4296-10963 GCA_001805615.1 Omnitrophica WOR_2 bacterium RIFCSPHIGHO2_02_FULL_48_11 | reverse complement strand
CGTGTCGGCCAAGGCGCCGGCGGCATCGCCGAACGTTTCCGCCAGGTCCTGCACGTCCAGCGGGTCAACCCCGATGACCGGCTGCGTCAGATCCGGACGAGAAAAATCCTGGTCCGTCGCGATATCAACGATCTTCTCGCCCAAGACCCCTTCTGTTTTAATGGCAAAAAGCGTGCTCTTATGCAGCTGTTTTTCATATTTCTTAAAGACATTGAGCGTGACCTTGACACCCCGCCCTTCGATCTCCGGTTCGATGAAATCGATATCGTAGATCGTTCCGATATTCACTCCCGAAAGCGTCACCGGGGCCCCGGCACTTAATCCGCCGATGTTTTGAAAAAGCACCGTCATTTTAAACCGCGGCTGGGTCATCCCCTTCTCAACTCCGATCTTAAAAATGACCACCGCGATCATCACCATGCTAAGAATGAAAAACACACCTGCCGCGAGCTTTTTCATAAAATCTTTTTTATCCATGACATTCTCCGCTATTTAATAAATTCTTTAATAAATTGATCTGACGAGGCCAGCAACTCCTGCTGTGTACCGACGGCGATGATCACGCCTTCGCGAAAAACCACCAACCGATCCGCGATACGGAACGAATTAGGGACATCGTGCGAGGTAATGACCGTCGTGCATTTTAATCGCCGGGAGGTCCTTTGGATCAGGTCCGAGATGTCCCGGCTGCGCATCGGATCCAAACCCGAGGTGGGTTCATCGCAAAAAATGATCTTGGAACCTAGAACAACCGCGCGCGCTAAAGCCGCCCGCTTTTTCATGCCGCCGCTTAATTCCGCCGGATATTTGCGCGCCGCCTCCTGCAACCCGACCATCTCCAGGATCTCATCCACCTTGACCTTGATCTCGCGCGCCTGCAAAGAGGTGTGTTCCTGCAAAGGGAACGCCACATTTTCAAACACCGTCATAAAATCATACAACGCCCCCTGCTGAAAAAGATATCCCATATTCTTACGAAGCTCCAGCCAGCTGCGTTCCGAAAGGTGCGTCACATCCCGGCCGTCGATCTCAACCGTTCCCTGATCCGGACGGAACAAACCGATCAGATGCTGCAAAAAAACACTTTTCCCTGCCCCGCTTTCCCCCAGGATCGCCAAGATCTCGCCGTCTTTGATCTCCACATTGACATCCTTAAGGACAACATGATCACCGAAGGATTTAGATAGACCGCGGACTTTAATCATAAATGTTTTTTCTTTCAAAATAACGGAATTTATTACGGCCGAATTTGGTATACAACCGGTCATAGGGACGCACGTCGGTCTTATCAATAAAGAACTCTACCTCCTGATAAAGACCGAGCCGCTCCACCTCGTTATCCACCAGGACCTCTATCCCATCTTGCGGATACCAAAGTTCGCTCTCAAACTCCAGCGGCTTTCCGTCGCGGATCCATTGCGCTTCCACCACGGGAACAGCAAAAACCGGCATTTGCCCGACGTTTCCTTCCGTCGAAGAGCATCCCGCCGCACTAACGCAAATAATCCCAAACACAACCCAGTTGAAAATCTTATTTTTCAAGGTCAGCCTCCTTTGATGAGCGCGTCATTTATCCCCAAAAAGTTAAAATCAATTTTGTTAAGATCATATTCGAAATCACGATCAGGATATACGAGAACGCCACGGCCTTCGTCGTATATTGCCCCACCCCGAGCGATCCGCCGCGCGTATAAAATCCTTGATAGCAGCATACCCAACCGATCAGCAATCCGAAAAAGAGCGTTTTAAAAAATCCGCTGAAAAAATCCACATAACCGATCGAGCGCAGCGTCTGATGAATGTACGTCGCGCTGGGGATATGTGCGTCATAGATACCGATAAAATAACCGCCGAAGATACCGACGAGCTCCGAAAAAACGATCAACCCCGGCAGGACCAGGAAACAGGCGACCATGCGCGGCACAACCAAGAATTCGACCGGATCCACGCCCAGGGTGCGGGTGGCCAGCATCTGGTCGTTGACATTCATCGTCCCCAATTCGGCGGCCAGCCGCGCGCCAGCTTTTCCGGAAAAAATAAACGAACCAAAAACCGGACTGAGTTCCCGCACCAAAGAAAGCGCCACCAGCTGCGCCACATATTCCTTGGCGCCGAAACGGTTGAGCATCACATACCCCTGCAGGGCCAAGACCGCGCCGGAAGCAAATGAGGCGAGCGCGATGATCACCACCGACTGGACACCCTGCTCATAGATCTGCTTTAAAACTTCGGCCCAGCGGATCCGTCCGCGCACCACACAGAACAAAACATCTCTTAAAAAAAATAAGGCATTGCCTGTTCCGACCAGAAAATCCGAGATGTAACGTATCAAAAAACTCATCGCGATTGTTCTTTCCGCTTCTCTTTCGGCGTCAGCCAAATTTTTTCCATTTCCGCCGTGATCTGATATTCGATCGTTTTGGGAATTCCCTTGGTGCTCTCCGGCGGCTCCCGCAAGGCGGGCGCTAGCCTTGACTTCTCCGGCCGGGGCTTGAGCTTCGTCAAGAAATCCGCCACACTCATCACCGTCGCCCCCAACGCGCGCACCGCGTACTTGATATCACGGTCATCGGTCACCACGACGATCTGTTTTTTATTCTGCGCCTGACGGACAATATCTTTAATTTTATCGTCCGCGCTTTCTTCCGTAGCAAAGATCACTTTTACGGTCGCCGAAGCCGGCGCGCCCCACATGCCGGGTTTTCCGTCAAAAACAACCGTCACGCTGTTTTTGGCACTCCCCTGCGGCTGATACATTTCAATCTGACTGATCAGATCGCTGCGTTTGTCTTCAAGCTTCTTTGGGGCTAACGCCGGGATCTGGTTGGTAATGTTGTACCCGTCGAGAAGATAATGTAATGACATAGATCACCCCGCCAATCAATCCCACCAAGACCATATAAAGAAAACTAATCAATGAAAGGCTCACCGCGATCCCGGAATCCACACCGACCTTGGCGAACAAATAGGCGGCCCCGGCCTCCCGCACGCCAAGCCCTCCGATCGACGGAAACGCCGCTGCCACCGAGATCAAGGGAACAAAGATCAAAAAATAGATCATGCGGACATCCTGATGCAACGCCTTGGCAAAGAGGTAAAAAACAAGCGCGTAGGTGATCTGCGCCAGGCACGAAAGGGCCACGGTCTGCCACAGGGCCCGGGCTTTATGATCCAATAAAGCGATATCATAATGCATCTTCATAATGCTTTCTTTCACCTTGGGCCAGATGCTAAAGACGCGGCAACACCCTGCATACAATTTTTTATTAAGCAAAACCGCCATGACCAAACCCCACCCGCCGGCTAAGCCCACGATCAATAACAATAACGACACATCATTGATCCAGCGATATCCAAAGACAAATGCGATACTGGCGACGACCACCAGCCCGGCGTATCCGCTCAACCGGTCCAAGAGAACCGAGGCCACCACCTTGGGCTTCTCCGTGCTGTCTTTGCACAGTCCGTAAATTTTGATCAGATCTCCACCGATCGCGCTCGGCAAAAATAAATTTCCAAAGACCCCGATAGAAAAATAGCGAAAGACCGTTTGAAAAGGCACCTTTAAATTCAACGCCTTGACATAAACGAACCACCGCACCAACAGAATATAATAAATCACAAAATACACCGGCAACGCTGCCAAAATAAAATTCATATCCGCTGTCTTGAGAATATCCGTGGTCTTCTTGGTATCGATCTTGCTAAAAAGCCACCACAGCAGCAGGCCGCTCAGAGCGAAGCGGCAAACGAAAGAAAGAATATTTTTAAAAGTTTGATTCATAAATTATGCTTTCGGCTTCCAGCTATCCGCTTTCAGCCAAGGCTTTTTGCTGATGACTGAGAGCTGATGGCTGAAGTCCTTTCCAAACAATCCTTATATCCCTGTTCGGCCAAGAACGAACTGCGCACCAGGGGCCCGGCCATGACATGTTTAAATCCCAATTCCATGCCGATGCGCCGGTATTCGTCAAATTCTTCCGGCGGAACAAACCGTTCCTCCGGCAAATGGCGCCGCATTTCGGTCGGGGCCAGATACTGCCCGATCGTTAAAATGTCGCACTCGGCGGCCAACAGATCCTGCATGACCTGGATGATCTCCTCACGCGTTTCCCCTAATCCCAGCATCAGGCTCGATTTGCTGAAGATCGACGCGTCCATTCCTTTGAAATTCTCTAAAACTTTCAGCGATCGGTCATAATCCGCCTGCGGCCGGACTTTCGCTGAAAGCCGGCGGACAGTTTCAATATTATGGCTGATGACTTCGGGTTTGGCCGCGACCACAGTTTTTAAACTTTCCCAGCGGTTGGAAAAATCAGGAATGAGGATCTCGATCTTGGTCTGCGGGGTCAGGCTACGGATCGCGGCAATGGTCTTGGCAAAATGCTCGGCGCCTTGATCTTCCAGGTCGTCGCGCGCCACCGACGTCACAACGACAAAACTTAAATTCAATTCCTTAACCGCCAAAGCGACGTTGCGCGGTTCTTCGGGATCGACGATCAGCGGTTTACCCGCCGGCACCGCGCAAAAACGGCACGCCCGGGTGCAGGTATCGCCCAGGATCATAAACGTGGCGATCCCTTCGCCCCAGCACTTGCCCATGTTCGGGCAATGGGCGCTTTCACATACCGTATGCAGGCGCGAGGTGCGGAATAAACTTTTCATCTCGCCGATCTTCTGCATATCCGGGAGATCTTGACGGAACCATTCGGGAAGACGTTTAACGGTAATCATAATCTTAATGACCAATAACCAAGATACAAACATCAAACAACCGCCAAAAACCCAATGACGAAATTCCTAGAATTTGATTATTGAAATTTGAAATTTATTTGGTTTTTGATGTTTGGTTATTGGTTATTTCCTATTCTCTTCTAGTTCTTTGAGCTGCTGCTTGAGCTTTTTCTTCTGGAGAATGCCGGCATAATCGACGATCAGTTTCCCCTTCAGGTGATCTGCCTCATGCAAAATGGCCCGGGCCAGAAGGTCCTCGTACTCGTGCTTAACTTCTTTATTGTGCTCATCAAGATACTGTACGATAATTTTTTGCGGACGCTTGATATTCACCACCACGCCGGGGATGCTCAGGCACCCTTCTTCCATCTTGGTGGAACCGGATCTTTTGATAATTTGGGGGTTGATGACCGCAAACGGACCGTCGCCGACATCGATGACAAGGATCTGTTCGTTGATCCCGACCTGCGGAGCGGCCAGCCCGATGCCTTTGTGCTCGTACATCGTCTCCAGCATGGCCTTAATGAGCATACGCTCGCCGGGCCCGACAGATTTAACGGAAACGGATTTTTTGCGCAGGCACGCGTCTCCGTACAGCCTAATCTTTAACTTTGTTGTGATCATTAAGGTAGACAATTTTGGTTTTGATTTTCTTGGCTTCTGCAGCGTCCACTAGGGCATAACTGAGAATGATGAGTTTGTCACCGACGACACCCGTGCGGGCGGCCGGGCCGTTCAGGCAGATCTGTCCTGAACCGGCTTTCCCGGCGATGACATAGGTTTCGATACGCGAACCGTTGTTGAGGTTGAGGACCTCGACTTTTTCGCCGGGGATAATACCGACGGCCTTGATGATCTTTTCATCGATGGTGATGCTCCCCTCATAGTAGAGTTCGGCCTCGGTCACTTGGGCATGAGCGATTTTAGATTTACACATGGTAATGAACATAAAATTCCTTTGGTCAGCAGTCTTCAGCTGTCAGCTAAAGACTTAGGCTGATGGCTGACGACTGGTGGCTGATAGCTAATTGAGTATTGGTTTTATTTTATTCAAAAGCTGCTGTTTCGGCATAGCGCCGACCATCTGGGCCACGATCTCCCCTTTTTTAAAAACCAGCAACGTGGGGATCGACATGATCCCGTACTGCATGGCCAGCTCCTGGGAGTCGTCAACGTTGACCTTAACGACCTTAAGCTGGGATTTCAGCTCTTCCGCCACTTCATCCACGATCGGGCTGAGCATTTTGCATGGGCCGCACCATTCCGCCCAAAAATCCACCAAAACAGGCAAACCGGAATTGACCACCTCTGCCTGAAAGTTCTTTTCATCGACCTGCAGCGCACCCATAGTTTACCCCTTTTCTGCCTGCGATATCTCCTTTATCATTTTGGTAACGGCTTTCGATAAAGGTTACGGCACCCGTTTCGGTATACGGTCACGCTTTATTTCAGATAAATAATTTACGTAGCCTTGGCCGATAAACGACACCAGCTGCGTGACCCTAACCATCCCCGAAATATCAAAACTTTCAAAGCAGGCGTAACTATTTGCTATACAAATAGTATTATCCCTAATAGAAATATTAGACAGCTATTATATATATGGGAAGAACCAATGGCAAGGGGATTTTGGGGAGGAAAAATAGTTTAAAACTCAAAAGGCAAAAGTCAAAATGATGGTGCTACCAGGCGACTTCCCTAGTTTTGAGATTTTACTTTTAACTTTTGGACTATTTTATTAGCGACCCGGCAACCGGAAAACGTTCCAAATGATCTTTGCCGTGGGGGGCATGCTTAAAAACTTCCGTGAGATCCCGTCCGGCAACAGCCCGCCCTTCGCTGGGATCATGGACGCCCCCGCGCCAAAGCCGGCTTTGGGTGACATCATAAATCACATTATCTACCGCAACATAAGCAGCGCGGCCGTTTTTCC
>MHGP01000030.1:1694-4070 GCA_001805615.1 Omnitrophica WOR_2 bacterium RIFCSPHIGHO2_02_FULL_48_11 | reverse complement strand
ATACGGGGCGCGCCATGCGGAATAAATACAGTAAAACACATAAAAATGTTTACGACGTTTAAATTCCTTCGCATGCTTTTCTACTTCTAGATAAGGAATATTAATCGCACCTTCGATATGACCGACATCGTACTCACGCGGATCACGCACATCGATAATCGTTAGAGAATGGGGCTGTTTCTGCCATTCCTTGACCGTTTGCGGCAAGGCATAGGACGCCTTGGGGAGAGTGGGCCGGCTCTCGTCGGCGGAAGCCGTCGGCAATGTCAAAAATAAAATCACGCCTAAACTCAAAAACTTCGCCGGTCGCATATACTTAATTTTGAATGAGTGAAAATTGGGCACAGTAATTTTCTAAAAACTTGGCAGGGATTTGATAAACTTTCTTATCGGCATACCAATCACCAACAACTTCACGTAGGCGTGTCAGCTCGCGCAAACGGTCTCGCCAACGATCATTATCAAGCGTTAAGTCAATTTTTCTTGGTTCATTGTTGTTATTGTAATCACTGGTTAGGGATTTGACAATGAGAATTGTTCACTAAATGCTGATTGATAAAATCATTTTCCATACAGCTGGAATAATAGCAAGAAAACTTCGAAAACCGGAAAGATATTTAAACAAATTTAAATATAAGTAAATACAAGTAGTCATGGAAATGATTATAAAAATAATTTCTAATTTATTTTCATGAAATATCTTCTCTAAAAACGTTTCAAATGATTTTTTCCACATAAAATTATGGTTTCTTATTCTTGAAAAGAGTAATTTGGGTGCCATCAAAATTGTATTCAAAAATCTTCTCTGATAAATATCCTCGCAAAGGCTCCATAAAAGTATAAACGTCTTGCAAAGAATAACACTCTGCGATTATGTTTTCTTGCCCCAACGGACTTAGATAAACCTCATTGGCAATCATATTTTTAACCCGAAACACCGACATCACTTCCCCAAAAAAAGGACGACCAATAATAGGGATATTAGCTTCCAAATAAGGTTTTATGGCAATTAACTGCTTAAAATTTTTAGGCAAAGAATCCTGATAAAGCTCAGCCAACAATATTTGTCGATTAACATTTAACAAATCATCTTTTACGAAAAGAAAAGTTTTGTCGGCATTGATAATGAGCTTATAATCAGAATTTAATAAAATCTCTTCAAAGGGAATTTCTTCTTTCAGATAATAAATACTTTTATTGGGGCCAAAATGATACAACAATGCATCGGGGCGCTGCGCAAGGGCGCTGGAAAAATTCCAGACTTGATTTTGCAAATAACTGCCATAAACAGGGCCTGTCCAAAAAAACAGCCTATCTAAGGCCACATAACACGACAATCCTTGTGAAGGAAGTTTTGTTAAAAAGTCCAGCGCTTCCATAGCATAGCTTAAAGACTCATCCCCTTTAAGGGCGAGATATTTAAATCTTGATACATCCTTTCCTTCTAAATAATCCCAAACGGGCTGCTGGATGGCAAAAGATGGGAACCTATTATTAGCTAATAAAAACATCGAAAACAGCGAAGAAAGAATACAAAAAATCTCCAGGAGAATTAGCAATAAGATCCTCCTTTTTAGCAAAAGCTCCTGCAAATAAACCCCCAAAGCCAGAAGAGTGATCATGGCAATAAAGATGGAATAGCGGACACAGTTAGAAAGCTCATTGATCGGAATCACCAAAAGAAGCGCCACCCCCATACATGGTAATCCCCACAGCAAGACTTGCGACTTGCGATCTTTTTTGTGTTGGATGATCGACTGAAACAGGAACAACAAAGAGAGAGGAAAAGCAACCCCCCACACGACCGGTCCAAAGCCACCGCTTAAACTCCCCAAGCCAACATCCTTAAAGATTAAAAGTTTCAGCTTGGCTAAAAAAATCGCAACAATACTCTTTATATTTAAAGGAGTCCCCTCCGATGGGAAGACTCCAAACCCTCCGCTAAAAATATTCACATGATAAATAGGATTATTCAAAACCAACCAATTACGAAAATACCAATACCCGGCGCACAAAATTATTAAGAAAATATAAATGCTTAATTGTCGTTTATTTTTGATCATTGGGATTAAAACGAGATTTAAAAAAAATGTTAAAAAAATCATAGAATACTTCATCCCCAAGGCAAGGCCAATGGCTATCGCGGTTAAATATAAAATGAGGCTGTTCTTCTCACTCAAATAGATATAGCTAAAATAAAGGGCTATAAAAAAATAAACATGGCTAATCAAATCAACATACCCGCTCCCTATTTGCGACATAACAATGGGGATAAACAAAAATTGTAAAGACACAAAAATAGCGATATTTTTAGAAACTTTTAATTCCCGCAAAAATGAAAAAATTGATATGATGCCTAAAATCGTGACCGCTAAT
>MHGP01000030.1:0-1662 GCA_001805615.1 Omnitrophica WOR_2 bacterium RIFCSPHIGHO2_02_FULL_48_11 | reverse complement strand
AAGCCCAATTGATATCATAAGCCAGGAGAGTAAAAATAAAAAAAGAACTAACAAAATGGCATTATTCCATTTGGCCAACTCACTCCACAATTCTTTAAAAACGTTGAAGACATGGGCCCAATGAATGGAAATTTTATGTGGTTTTGCTATGGCAAAGACAACGCTGGAAACAATGATATTAAAAATGATTAATGTTTGGGGATATAAGGCATGGGCTAGACCTAAAATAAGTTCGGTTAAAATAATTTGCGCGGATAATAAAAGGAAACTGCCGACGATTTTCCTGCTAAGCGGTTTAAGCTGGTGGGAATCTAAAAAAATAAAATATGAATAAAAAATAAAAAAATTAATGAAAATAAAAATCATAAAATACCCCGAATCAACTTGTGAGCTAACCCCGATTTGCGTTTCTTATTTCTCACGTAATCGATCTACAAACTTTTCCAAAACTTTAGGCCAATCTCCCGGCATACTTTCACCATTAAAATTGATACAATCATTTCTTTCAAAAATCTTATTAAAACCAAGCCTTATGAGAGCACGTGCCGCATTTATTCTAGTATCACGGTGAATCTCTGGATTAATAATTTGTTGTTTAAGAAAATCAGTTCCCGCGCTGTCGCCTAATCTAATTAATGCGACTGCAGTATTTATTGCAGTCGCCCCCCATAAGTCATTTCTCGTCAAGACATGCTTAAGATGTGGAATAGCTTTTTTATCTCCACTGCAACCTAATATTTCAGCAACCTCTAATATCACTGCCTGATCTTCATGGTTTAATGCCTCTATTAAATCGTCGATTGATTTCTTACTTTTAATAATTAAAACTATTTTTGCCCATAGATGTTCCCACAACTTATGTTGAGCACAACCATGTTTTGTAAAAATATTTATTAGATTATCGACGTTTTTAGGCATAGCTCATTACCCCCCGTTTTCTGGTCCTCTCGGACCAAAATGTGCAGATTCCGGCAGATTCCGGGCAGATTCCGGCACGGCAGATTCCGGGGACACGTACCTAATGAATGCTTTGCTTCCCAGGCTTCATCCTTTGCAACCTTCTACCTAACATTTTTTCCAACCCCAAAACAAATCCTTCATCACCTAGAGGTAAACCACTTTGACTATGCTGCCTTACTAATCCTTCTTCATAATTATTACTCGTAGCCAAGTATTTTGACCAGTCATTGATCTCTTCCAGCAAATAAAATGAACTTAATACTTCATCGGGGCCCTTCTCAACATGTGCTCTTGCGCTTGACCATTCGTAATCCTCTGCTCTCTCGACTATCTTCGCCCTTACTGGATTTCTTTCCACATACCTTACCGCCGCGTATAGATATTTTTCGTCCAACGGATGACTTTTAAATCTCCCCTCCCATAAATAACCACGCCACCCTTCCCTAAAATTGATCATCCGCGTATATTCTTTGTGTGCTTCTCCTATGCCTTTTCCAAAACTATCAACATTTTGAGGAACAACAATCAGGTGGACATGATTGCGCATCAAGCAATAGGCCCAAATCTTTAATCCATGCTTTAGACATTGTTTCTTTAATATTTTAAAATACTCGTCCCTATCTTCTTGCTTGAAAAAAACGTCCTGCCTGCGATTGCCCCGCTGTACGACATGATGCGGCACTTCTGGCACTACAACTCTTG
>MHGP01000029.1:983-9820 GCA_001805615.1 Omnitrophica WOR_2 bacterium RIFCSPHIGHO2_02_FULL_48_11 | reverse complement strand
TGAGCTCATGGATATCGCGTCCAATGATCCGGCTCTCATTGAAGCAGAACAATATGAGGAGGCTCGTGAAAAAGCTAAACCTGCTGCCCGCTTGGCCGCAGAGCTTTTGCAATCGGAAAATTCTTTACTGGATGAGAGCGATCGTAATGATCTGCATCAATGGACGCATGAAAGTATTTTGTATGAAGATGAGGCGCAGCCTCAAGAGTTAAGCTTGGCGGATCTGGCCGTGCGCAGTAAACTCAAAGAGACACTTGCTCGATATTGGGAATACCGCTTAGGCGCGGCCTTTACGATCGGCGCACCGTTCTGGACAGCTGAACAATGGGATGATGCCGGCCGCGGTCTTAAAGCCCTCCAAGATCAAATTGAAAAGATCGTTGCTGCGACCTTTGTCGGAGACCTGGGTTATATCGACGGTCAACGGCCGCAACCGATGGGCGTTCTGCACCATAAAATTTTACTGCTGCTCGAGAAAGAACCGCTTTCCATTCAGGACGCTGTTCATAATAAAGCAAAGCTCGAGGCAAGCCTCAGTCAATTGATTGATTTTGTGCAAAAGCGTTCCTTGCCAGCCGGGAAATATGCCGAGCTTAAAACTCGCGTGGCCGCGGTTGCGCCGTTTGGCGTGCGGGTGGTCGGTGTGAGGATGGATGATGTCGGCACGATCAGCTTACGATTTAAATTCACCTCAGCAGCGGATCTGGAGAAATATGCCGCTCTGCAAAACAGCATCCTCAAAGCGATCGGCCGTATGCAGCGTAACGACAGTTATGGATTCGAAGTGCTCTTCGGCCAGATCAAAGGCAGCCAGTTCACCAAGAGTGAGCTGAGCGCACTGCAAGCCAAGATTGAAGCCATTGACGTGGCAGCGGCGCAGATTCCGAATGCCGTAGTAAGCCGGATGAATCTTACGGTTTACAGCACCGCGGCCTTTGCGCATCCTGTCCAGAGTTTGGCCTTTGACATGTGTCGTCCGGCGAGCGAACCCGCCACCGCAGCAGAAACTCACGCAGGATTCTTCACCCAGGCCCGCGCGAAGATTTTAGAATATGCCGCGAAATTAGGAGAAAGAGTTTCGGATCAGCGAGAGAACATTGAGGCTAAAAGCTTGCGGGAGTTCCTCGCTCAAAGTCGCCTTGATCCCAAGATGTTTGAACGCTTGGAGCGTTTTGCCCGCATGTTGGAAATTTTACAACGTGTGGCACATGGGCCGGTTGCCTGGACAGAAGGTGCGAATACAATTTTTGCCCAAGTCTTCCGCACCGCCGACGGCCACTTGAATGAGGCGCTGGTTCGGGAAATTTTGGCTCATCCACAGAACCGGTTTAATGAAAAAGACATTGCGGATCTGATCAGTTTTATTTATGAGCATGAACAGCGGCACCGTGAGCTGAATGCCCGAGGACAAGCGCATACTGAGGCGGATGTTTATGCCTGGCAGATTTACCGGCGAGCAGTCCCTGTCTTAGCTGTTGAAGTCGGTTACAAGGTCGCTGAACTGGGCAGAAGGTTGGGCCTCAGCTGGGCAAAGACCCATCGTTTACTACAGGAATTAGGATTGGCCGACCTCTTTAAACCGGAGCAGAGAAAAGCATTGCGGAAAGAAGCAATGGTCGAACGATCCAGACGAAATATTGCAGATATCTCTGCAGAGGAAGCCCTGCGTGTCTGGAGGGAAGTCGGCTTTAACCAAGCGGCCTTTGCCGAAAAGTTAGCGATCACTGTTGAAGATGTCCCCAAGATGAGAGAAGCCGGGCCGGCCCTGGATGAATTGGCCAGAAGAACGCTGCAGAATTTAGCCCCGCAAGTGAAGACGGTTAATGAATTGCGAAACCGTTTAGGCCATACGTCCTACGCCACCACTTTAGTGATATTGGAACGTTACGGCATGACCGGCCTTTTCAGAACACCGGAAAAACGAAAACAAGAAAAAGCCAGCGCCACCGCCGCACAAACCGCTAAATTAGCGGGATTAATCGATGAAAATGTTTTGGCTGTCTGGCGCAGCAATCGTTTGAGTTTAGAAGCGGCCCGTAAAGAATTAGGATTGAACCGTCAGGAATTAACTGATTTGTTAGCCTCGCGCGGGGATCTCGTTGAGCAAATGCGGGTCATCGTGCGCGAGGAGGCAGCAGCTGTCGCAAGCGGCAATGCTCTGGCGAAAAAACTTGGCATGACGTGGAAGGCCCTAAACGAAATTGTTACGAAACTAGATCTTAATTTAACCGCGTTATTCCCAGAAAGTCAAAAGGCATCAGAAGCCGCGCAAGCCCGTCGATCCGCCAAGCGGTCGGTTGCTGCTACGCCAGCTAAGGAAAGAAAACAACCCGTCGAACAGCCGGTGAAAGTAGAGCCGCCGGTTATCGGAAAATCTGAGTTGGAAGGAAGAGTCAAGCGAGCCAAAGATTTATTAAAGGGTGCCCAAGAGGAAACCGGCGAGGCCAGGGAAGTCACCTTGGCTGAAGTCAGGCGATTAATGGATGTCAGTGATGCGGCGCTCGGTCAACTTTCAGCCGTAGAGAGGATCGCCGCGGTCCTCTTACAGAGAAAATCCGGTTTACGGGGAGGCAAGACCAAAGCTGACCGCAAGGCCTGGCTGCCCATTATCCCCGTCAGCACAATGCTGCAACCGCTCGCGGATGGTGCCGCAACGGCCGGCGATTCGTTGACGCTGACGGCAGTGTTGATTGTGGTTGGCGTATTAGCCTTGGCCGGAATTTTTTATTGGTTCTTAAAACGTATTCGAACGGCTCAACCGATTCGCGGTACGCCGGCCGAGCATTCGGTGAAGAGGAAAAAATCGGAAGCCGGTGAGAGACTATCAATGATGCGGTTTGTGTTGCTTGGTGGCGATAATGATAGCAGCAATAGCCACGGTGATGAAAAATCCGAACACGATATACAAGAGATTAAGTCCTTCCATCATTTTTCTCCTTTATCAATGACAAGACCGGCTATAAGAAATGCAGAAAAAGATGCAACACCTATGAGCAGTAATTCAATACGAAATCCTGAGGTAAACGGTCCCAGGATAAGCGTAGCGGCACAGATTTTAGATAGATCCAACAGAGTTTTGGCTAAATTTTCTTCTTGGCGTTTTGTTAATTTCATTAAGTCAACTATAGCAGCATGGCTGAGCGCTGTCAATGTCCTCGGCACGCCGGCACTAGCGATTTTATTCACTGCACTTACTCCCAATCTTTCCGCTCAAACGCCTCAATCACCGCAAGCCTTCACCCAAGAACAACCAGCTCCAACCGTTGTTCAGCAAGGCACTCATTCTGATGTTTCTCAAGATCAACAAAAAGTAAAAGCACTCATTGAACGCATTCGTACGAATAACAATCTTCCAGGGGCCATAAATGAATTTACCAAAACAGGCACAGCCAGCCGAGAAGCTTATAGCTTATTAAGACAAATTGAAGCTCAGGCCCTTAACCAAGGCGTCATGGATATCATTACAAAAGTGCGAACCGCTATGGCAAGCATTGATCAAGCTGTTATCAATTCCCTCCCTCCTTATGATTCACAAAGCCTGATAGTGATCGGCGTAAAACATGGTGAGGAAGAAAATACTTTGCGCGATGAATTATATATTTTGGCCAAGCAAGGGAAATTAGTTCTTGCTCTTGAAAATAATATTTACGGTGATGCCGAAAATCGTAAACATGTCTACGACGAAAACAATAATGAATATGTCGTGGGTTCCGAGACAGAAATCCCGTATTTCTTCTCAGGGCTTTTAGAAGCTTACAGTTTATACGCAATAGGCAGTGATAAAGGTCTTTTTTATATCGCTGACTTTATTCTTCGCACGAAGAAAGCTGGAATACAAAATATTCTCATTGAGGCTTTCGATGCGGTCCGGGGTCAGGCTGATTTTAAAGTCAATGGCTATAATTTTTATGATCTTTTGCCTGGCTTTGTGGCTGCGGCTGATGGACGCAGTTTTATGGCAGGCATCGATCCCGCTGACTATAACGATTCATTAAAAAATATTATTGAACATATGATTAAGTACGTTATGCCTAAAGCAAAGGCATTGCCGGAAAGCCAAGGATTTGATTTTGATCAGCTTACAAAAGAAATCGAACAGCCAACCCGCAGGATTTACGAAGTTACGACTCAATTTGTCGTGTATTGGCGAAATAGCTTTATTGCCGAGAATAATCGTGAACTTGTTCTTGATGCTCAGAAAAAGAACCTTCCTTTGGTCTCTGTCATTGGTCATGGCCATTTGTCTGATCTGGAAGATAAGCTCGGTTCGCAATATCGTGGATCGAGAATTCATGGTTATAGAGTGATTCTGCTTGATAGTCCGCGACAGTTAACGCCTGCCTATCGTCAAAAACTAGCAGGTAATGAACGCGGGGTTGTCTCGGAAAGCAAAGTCTTATGGACCATCGCTGGCCTGGCGTTAGCGATAGCTTTGGGAATTTGGAGATTAAAACAACAGAAAGCAAAACAAAAAGAGACTGTTAAAGAAAAATCGAAAAAAGATTTTGGTATTCTACCGCTCATCCCCATCGGCACAATGCTGCAACCGCTCGCGGAGAATGCCGACGCTGTTCCCGATTCCTCGATGCTGATTTGGGTCAGTGTGGGCGCCATCGGGCTCGCCGTGGTGGGGATTTTGGCTTGGCTCGTTCGTTCCGGGAAGCTTCGCGCGTCGGTGGTTAACAAAAACAAAATGACAAGAATAGTTCCTCCGAAAAAAATTCAGCAGCGATATAAATCTAAAAAAGCAAATGATGTTCTTGTTGGCTTTGTACGCGATGAAAATGGAAAAATCCAGCCGCTCTTTTCAAACTCTCGGAATTTTAGAAGCCAGCGGCCGCATATGACAAAATGGCGGGAAGAAAGAGAAGCAATAATTGTTTCGCTGGCGATAAAGGAAAGATATGGATATAAAGGAAAAATAGTTGAGTCTCTGGATTATTCTTTGCTGCCCAAAGATATACGACAAATATTTTCAGAGGGAAAGTTACTCATTACTGCCCGAGGTTATTTTTCTCACAGATACGCAGCTCTTATGTTCGCCAATGGATCTGCTGGACGAACAGGAGTTCTCTTGCGCGATGGTCTCCCGATTGTGATCGAAATTAAGGGTCAAGAATTTGTTGTTGAAATGAAAGGGATGGGAACTCCAAGTGGTGGATTTATTCACATAGGTGGCGAGTTTAAATTTAAAGAAGATGGTACGCTTGAGTCTGTTGGAGGAGAAACCCTAGGTGCCATGGAAGCTCAGGAATCCCTTCGAGAATTCACTAATTTAGAAATTTTACGAGAAGGTAGCGAGGACTTTCAAAATGGATACACACCTCGGGCGCTAGCGCATATTGTTTACGATGAAGGGGAATCAAGGGGATACTTGCTCAGACTTTCGCCTTCAACAGTTCGTGTTACCTTTACAGAAAATCCAGCTTTTGCCTCTCCGGGGGATGAGGAGAATGTTATCCGACGGGTCAGCGTCGATCTTGGCCGGCAATTGTCATCTTTGGCCCGAAAAGGATTGATACCGATCCAGCATCAAGAGAATCTCATGGTTGTGGAGGGCGGTCGCAGATTTGCCTTTACGGATTATGCAGATTTCTTCCCCATGAAGATATTCCCAACCATGGCGGTCCTAAGCGAGACCGAACCTTCAACGATTCAAGATGTGTTATTACACTTTTTCCGAGAATTCGGACCGGATGGTTATCCCACAAAATATCATCGGTCTAATAGTTTTGAAGCATTTTGGGAAGGTTTTGTAGAAGGGTTTGCTGAAGATATAGGATTAGGCGCGGAAGAGAAGCAAGCACTGTTAACTGTTCGAGATGATTCTCCCGGAGAATTTGTTAATCGGGCCAGGCATTTGTGGGAGTTTCTCAGGGCCCGTAGCTTTGCGAGTGCCCGTAACTTGGCGAGGGTCGGGAAGAAAGGAAGTCCGTACAAGTTCAATTATAAAGAAGAATTGGCCGCGGCGTTACATTCTGAAATAACTAAACAACGGACAGA
The DNA here is from genome assembly GCA_001805615.1 of Omnitrophica WOR_2 bacterium RIFCSPHIGHO2_02_FULL_48_11. Taxonomy (GTDB): domain Bacteria; phylum Omnitrophota; class Gorgyraeia; order Zapsychrales; family GWA2-47-8; genus 2-02-FULL-48-11. Next base: position 3,817 of record MHGP01000029.1, on the reverse strand, counting down.
AGTTACATTTGAAGAGGGTTATGAACTGAAAGATCACTTTGAACATGGTCCCGATGGTTCGTTATGGGTCCATCTCCATTTAAAAGAAGGAAATTCTCGAGAGAATGGTCTTTTACTCCATGTTGAATTGAAAGAAGGCAAATTTAAAGTGAAATCCGTATGGGCTGAAAGTTACGGCCGTGTCCGTAGCAGTTTTATGCTACTTAGCGGAATTATCGAGCAAGGAATTATTGATAGGATCATTTCTAATGCGGAAACCCTCCTTAACACATTAAACATTGAAATATTTCAGCAGAGTTTATCAGAAGGACAAATCGGTCGTGGCTATATTCTAGCATTGTCGATTACTCCTGTTGAAGGATTACTTAGCATGATGTTTGATATGGATTTTGAAGACGGTGATTTAGGTTCAGATGAGTTGGTATTTACCAAAAATTGGAGTGTTGGTCCGCAGAATCAATTAATTCCTCACGTTCATCCATTAGATGAAGTATTATTTATTCTTGATCGGTGGAAGCATAAGTTAAGAGATTACTTTTATTCTTCTGGTTTAGAAGAAGAATGGCGTTTAATAGAAACAGCCCTCCAAAACCGCAATGAACTTAAAAAAGTTTTGCCAAAGTTAAAAATATTATTATCGCTCCAAAAACTAAGGAACATTGTAGTTGTGACAGGGGACGCTCCTGTTCTCTTTGATCGATTGGACGGAGAGTTGGATAGGGAAGAGTTAGCCCAAACCATCCCGCACTTTGTGCAATTGCTGCAGAAAGCAATGTCGTCACGTACATCAGCGGAGGATTCAATTACTTCCCGTCTTGCCCTTGTACCCATTATCCCCGTCGGCACAATGCTGCAGCCGCTCGCGGATGGTGCGGAAGCCGCGGGCGTGTGGCCGACGATTCAAACGATAGTAGTTGTTTTAGCCGTAGCTTTGGTGGCGTTGGCGTTTGCTAAGTGGTTATTGTCTTGGCTGAAGAAATCAAACAAAGTTCTCGGCGCGCCCCAGCTTCCCGTCGTCACGCATACAATCAAGCGTTCTGCTCTTCGTCAGAATGTACTGACGCTCCCGCAAGCCAAGATTTCCTTAGATAGCATTTTGCAAAGGCTTCTCAAAGAATTCTTAAGAACACAAATTCTGCCTCCAATTGTTTTTCGATTCTCCGGAAATAATACGCAACCGCTTTTAGAATCACCGCAAGATTTAGGATCTGCGAAGATTGCAAGCAGATTAAGAATAAAACCTGAAACTTCTCTCGATGGAAAATATTCTTTCTTGCCGCCCCCATTATCCGGTAATACTTTACAAGCTATTAGCAAGGTGCTGAGAGTCATTTTTGATAAGAATTTAATCTTAGGATCTAGGACTAAGCTTGATATTTTTAACGATGTTGCCGAACAACTGCGACGTGACAATCCACGACGTTTCAATAGAGAGAAGGAACTTCATAAGTTTAGATTAATTTTAGAAGCTGCCCAGCAACTCATCGACAGTGTCAAATTATTAATGCTGGCTGATGCTGCATTAAGAGAGCAAGGAGCTGTGGGGATTGTGATTGGCAGTATGTCACGCTCGCTTTGGGATGGACTAACAACCAAAGCGATTTTAAATGGCCATCACGATGTGGATGTGATGGTTCTAAAACCGGCACGTTTACTCAATGAAGCAAGGCTTGATTCAGAGATAGATTGGTTTATCCCGCAAGCGGTAAGTGGTCGTGAAGTTTTTGCAAACAGTAATCAGGTTCTTGTTCCCGTTGAAATTAAATATTCTGTAGAAGATCTTGCGCCAGGATTGTATTTACCGCATCGTCAATTCTTGATTGATTTGACCTGGGCAGTCGTGGCGGCTACGCGCGAGGAAACTGATGAAATTTATCCCGAGGCCGAGCGAGATGTAAGAAATAGAATAGATCAATTAGTTCCATCCTCGCTGTCCGGGATTTGGCGTGAACAATTTGCAGGCCGAATTTTAGAGGCGAGTCGATTAACTGTGCGGCCGTTGGAATTAGAAGAAGTTGCTGCTGTTATGCAAAAAACAGACTTACGTACTCTCAGAAGAAAAGGCTATTACATTAATCATCGACCAATTCGTTTGCCGCGAAGATATTCCACCATAGAACGTCTCGCCTTGATGCCGTTGATTCCTGGGGCGCCGACCGCCGCGGCGGTCGATCTGCCTACCATGCTATGGCTCGCTGCGGGTGCCGCCATCGTCCTTTACGGAATCTGGCGATTGATCCGGCACATCTTCCCGAGCCTGCCATCGATCCGTCACATGGTGAGATACAGCCAGACAAAGCTCATTCCGAACTTTGTCGTCCGGGCGAAGAGCGAACTGCGTTATTGGCTGATCTTCCATGACATCGATAAACAATTATTGAAATTGTTAAAACAATACGCGCAGGACCATCCGGAACAAACCATCCCCAAGACCCGTGCGCAGCAGATGGAATTTATCAACGGCCGTTATGCCATGAAGCAAACGATTGAACGCTGGGTCGCTAAGAATAAATGGAAATTGAAATATCTGCTGCCGCGGCTTATCGGTTATCCGGCCGATGAAGAGACTTACCATCGCAACGCGATCAAATTGCATAAACATTTGGGTATCTTCGCTCAGGTCCGTGGCGCGGGTCAATCGACCCGTATTCATCATCATGACGATACGATCGGCGTGAATATTGCTTTAGCCGGCGGGATCATGGAAAACGCTTATCGATTGCAAGACGCAACGCTCTGGGGCCAGGATTGGCATCACCGTACGGTCAAGTTAGAAGTGACGAGCACCACAGCCATGCAGCCGTGGGATATCGAAATCATCTACGCGCATGAAG
>MHGP01000029.1:0-947 GCA_001805615.1 Omnitrophica WOR_2 bacterium RIFCSPHIGHO2_02_FULL_48_11 | reverse complement strand
CCGAATTCTGGGTCCGGCGCGAAGGCACCACCAATCTCGTTTATCCGGCGCATGTCGCTTTAAGAAGAAGCAATCCGCGGGGAGAATTGTTCGGTCAGGATAAAATTTTAGCCGCCATTGAAGCTATGAACGACAGTCAACTGCCTATCTATACGACCAAGGGGAGAATGATCGTGGATCGGCAACGTGCGAAAGCCTATGTCCTGGCGCTGGTCGTAGAACGAGCCACCCGTGTCTTTGATCAGGATAAGGGTGTGGAAACATTGATCTTAAGCTCGCCTGAGAAACCGTCTGATTCCACCACCGACGCCAAGATGACGACCGGGATTCAACCTGTAGACGAGACGAGCAAAGCGTTGCATGAAGGGATGAAGTTAGCGTTGGCGTACCGGCGCGATATCGGGAAAGACGTTGAGAGCCGCGGACCGCCCCAGATTTTTGTAGACCAGAGACCAGAGACTGTAGACGAGAGACTAGAGGCGCAAGATACAATGCTCGGGTCTCAAGTCTCAGGTCTAGGGTCTGCAACAGAAGGAATGACGTACAATCCTGCCGAACACAAACTTACCATAGGCCGCAGTTATTTAAGCAAGGTCCTCAAGAGCAAAAACCCTGAAATGTCGATAGCGAAGGAGATCGTAGGCGCACTCGCCGGCGATGCTGAGCGCCTGACGGAGGGCGAAGCCTTTGCGAAGTTCTACGAAACGAGCGAGAAGAAATTCTTAAGCGAGTTGTTTGTGTACAACCATGGGTTAGGGGTGGTGTCAACGGTGGCGATGCTTGAAGAAGTCGGTCTGGCGAAAGAGTTGAGGCAGCGCAGTATGACGATGGGCGATATCGTGGATTATCTGGAAGGGAAAGAATACCAGGCGAATCGCGGGCATTTGCATGTGGCGATGGATGTGGTGGCATCGTTGGGGTGGGTGACAAAAGCAGGGGCACCGTTG
>MHGP01000028.1:11048-11190 GCA_001805615.1 Omnitrophica WOR_2 bacterium RIFCSPHIGHO2_02_FULL_48_11 | reverse complement strand
GCAGCGGATACCAGCGCGAAAGTTTGACAATATCCTCGTGCCACCCGAACCGGCCGTATGCGTGCGGGATCTCCACCGCAAAATTGATCGTGAGCTCCACGGTCTGCCCGGGCGCTAAAGCGTTTTGCAAAGGGACCTTTAA
>MHGP01000028.1:0-11002 GCA_001805615.1 Omnitrophica WOR_2 bacterium RIFCSPHIGHO2_02_FULL_48_11 | reverse complement strand
CCTTGGCGGATCGCGGTAACGTTGAGATCCCCGGTCTCAAAACCGTCCGGATACGGGTTGACTTTAAAATACGCGCTATAGCGCAGCATAAAATTTCTTTCTTTTTGGGAATATTCGCGATGCGGATAAATATGAAAAAATAATTCGGGAAGCGAAGCGTCGCTCTGGTTGGTGTAGGTCACGGTCTGTTCAGCAATGATTTTTTTCTGCGGCAAATCGAGTGTGGCGGTAATGTTGTATTGCGGATAAGAACCGGCCCAAAGCTCGGAAGAAAAACAAAAATTCAGCAGAAACGCACAGAAAATAAAAAGCGGTAGCGGCGCGGAAGATTTATTTTTCCAATACAATGGGCTTTGGCACATCAAGGAGATTTTTTATTCTTAACGTTGGCTAAAAAATGTTCGAAGCGGGTGTCGCGGCGAAGATTTTCCAGATCACTGTCCTTCTGAAGATAATCAAAATCATGATAACCGTATTCCGTGGCCTGCTGCATGGCGGCCAGCGCCTGGTCAATGTTGTTGACCAGCGAATAACTGCATGCCAAGTTATAAAACACATTCGGATCTTCCGGCCGCAGGACCGACAGCTTGCGGTCGATGGTCAATCCTTTTTCATAAAAACCCTGTTTGGTATAAATATCCCCCAAGGCCGCCAGGGCCTCGACAAAGTCCGGCTTCTTCTTGATCAGCCCTTCGTAAAATTGGATCTCAAAAGTGAGATCGTCTTCTTTCTTTTTCATAGCGATACTCTTTACCTTCCTAAAAAACCGGCCATGCGGGAAAGCGCCTCTTTCAAATTTTCATAGCTTGAGGCATACGAAATCCGCACATGCCCGTCCAGGGATTTTCCAAAAGCGACACCCGGTACCAAAGCCACTTTCTTTTTCTGCAAAAGATTTTTGGCAAAGTCCAACGACTTCTGCCCGGTATTCGTGATCGACGGAAAAACATAAAAAGCCCCTTCCGGATTGTGGCAGGCAAGGCCGATGGAATTAAGCCCCTCGACGATAAATCTGCGGCGGCGGGCATATTCGCGTTTCATGATCTGCACATCCTTAAACCCGGTCTTCAAGGCTTCCTGCGCGGCGATCTGCGCGGTGATCGAAGCGCACAGCATGGTGTACTGATGAATCTTGGTCATAGCGCTGATGATCTTTTCCGGACCGCAGGCGTATCCCAGGCGAAAACCGGTCATGGCATAGGCTTTAGAAAAACCGTTCAAATAGATCACATGATTTTTCATGCCCGGCAAGCTCGGCAAAGCCGTGTGTTCAAAATCATACGTCAACTCATCATAAATCTCGTCGCTTAAGACCAGCAAATCATGTTTAAGCACGACCTTGGCGATCTCCTGCAATTCTGCTTTGCAGTAGGACGTGCCCGTTGGGTTTGCCGGATAATTGATCATGAGTGCCTTCACTCCCTTGCGGGCAGCTTGATCGATCTGCTTGGCAGTTAATTTAAAACCGTTGCTGACATCCGTTTTAAGATAAACCGCCTCGCCGCCGGCCAGCTCTACCACCGGCCCATAAGAGACATAGCACGGTTCCGGGATCAAAACTTTATCTCCCGGATTAAGGATCGCCCGCACCGCCAAATCCAATCCTTCGCTCACGCCGACGGTGATCAAAATTTCTTCTTCCGGGTCATAGTCCAGATGATGGTGGTGTTTTAAAAAATGCGTGATTTGCCGGCGCAGTTCCGGCATCCCCTTGTTGGAAGTATACGACGTGTATCCTTTTTCTAAAGAATAGATCGCCTTCTCGCGGATAGGCCAGGGCGTGACAAAATCCGGCTCCCCCACGCCCAGAGAAATCACGTCTTTCATCCCAAGAACGAGATCAAAAAAAGCGCGGATCCCCGAAGGGGCTAATTGTTCGACTTTTTTGGAAATTTGCATACGCAAAGTCATCAGGTCACAGAGTCACAAAGTCACATGCAAAACTTCAAAACAACATGTGACCTTGTGTCTTTGTGACTTTGTGTCCTTTTAATACGATATATTCAACCGTTTACCTTGCTGATTTTTCTTAAACACCTGCCCATCTTCTTTATATTTTTTCAAAAGAAAATGGGTGGTGGTGCGCTGCACCGCTTCTAAGGGTGCCAATTTGGAAGCAATAAAATTCGCCACCGTCTGCAGACTGTCCCCTTCCACAACGACCAAAAGATCATACGCCCCCGAAACCAGATAACAGCTGGCCACTTCCGGAAAACTGTAGATCCGCTCGGCGATCGCATCAAAGCCGACGTCTTTCTGCGGAGTGATCCCTACTTCGATCAAGGCGCGCACCAGCTGTTTATCCTCCCTGATCATATCCTGATTGATGACCGCTTTATATTTGACGATCGTTCCGTCTTTTTCATACTTTTTGATCTCCCGTTCGACCTCGGCAACTTTTTTGCCGGTCAATTTCGCGATCTCCTGCGGGCTCAAACGTGCATCATTGGCTAAAACTTCTAAAATTTCGTTCATAGGATCTCCTTTTATTTTTTAAAATTTTTTAACGGTTGTAAAGGATTGACTGGGGAGGAACGACCAAGGCCTTGTCCCTGACTCAAATCATTTTGTGGCATTGGCAGCTTCCGGAGTTGAAGACGCCTGCTTGAGTGTCGCAAGATTAGCCCTTAATTCAGCAACCTTATCACGTAAATTTCTGTTTTCTTTATCCAAATTCATGATCTGATCGACCAGGATGCGTTTCTGCTCCTGCAGCGTCGAGGAAAGCTCTACCGATCGGCGCACCGAGTCGACCTGATTCTCCAACTGTTTGATCCGCGCTTCGAGATCGTTCTTCTGCTGTAATTTCGCCAAATATTCATTGCGTACCTTGCTCTGGGCCTCGCCCTGCTCCTGGCGCAGCTGTGCGTTACTCTGCATTTTCGCTTCCTTCTGTCCCTGCACCTCGGCGATCTGCGCTGCCAATTTTTTATTTTCTTCTTTTAAATTATTGATCTGATCAAAGAACTGCTGGTGTTCCCCTTTCACCTGCACAAGCGATGTGGTCACCTGCCCTTCTTCACCCTCCAGCGTACTGATCTGTTCTTTCAATTTCTTAATTTCTTCCGTTTCGCCGCCCTGGATATCCTGACGCAGCGTTTCCTGTTTTTTAAGCTCCAAATTGAGATCGTTCTTTTGCAACTCTAAATCCGAGATCTTCAATTTCCAAAGCCGGATCTTGTCGTCATACCCCACCAATTCCTTCCGGAGAGAGGCGGTTTTACCGTCGTTGCCGGCGATCTCCTGCTTGAGCCGCTCAATTTTTTTCTGAGAGATCCCCTGCTGATTTTTTTCTTGCTCAATGAATCTCTGTGTCTGTCGCGCCTCTGCCTCGATCCTTTGATTCTCCATCTTTCTGGCGTTGATATCCGTTTGAATTCCCAGGATCTGCGTTTTCAGCGTCTCATACTGCGCCTGCAGTTTATTATTTTCCTCCAAAAGTCTGGAGATATCCGCCTTGATCTGGCCCAGATTGTCCCTTCCGGACGTGCCCTGGTCCGGCAAGCTGTCCGCATTGGGATCTGCCACAACAATCGGCTCGGACTGAGCCAACGCCGGGGAAATACCCATTGAACAGAAAAAAACGGTTAGGATAAAATAATGGCAGCGCATCCGCAAACTTCCTTTAATCCCCCATGAAACGAAGGAGGGTGATATTTTTTCTAGCAAACTCTGCTGGATAATTTTGTATTATACCGATATCCCTCTTCAGGGGCAAGAAGAAGTTAGGCAAAAGAGTCAACGCCCCAAACACTGTCCCGGTTAAAAGGGCACGGCCAATTTATTGTCCAGGAGCTCCTGGTTCAGATACTGCAAGCTCTCAGCGTAAAATACATCGGCTAAATACCGGTCGTATTTATCGGTCGTGTCCTTGTGAGTTTTGATCACAATAAACTCAAGATCCTTCAAGCGGGCCTCCACAAACCTTTTGGCCGCTTTGCCTTCGTCGGTGTCGATCTCCGGACAGTCAATGCCGCGCAGCCTTAATTTTTGATCAATGGTTATGCCGAACCCCAAACCGATCACGACCGACAGCGTATCACCGTCAATGATTTTCGCGATCTTCGCCTGGTAAGCAAAAAGTTCCTCTTTTTTAGCGCTGGTTTTTTTAAAACGCGGGCTGACACCGGCGCCGTCGGCCTCAACACAATCTCCCGCTTTAAGACGCATCCCTTTTCCCTGCGGAAAATTTTTGTGAACCCTAAACCCCAGATCCAAAACAACCTCTTTGCCCGCTGCGGGCTCGAGTACGCCGAAAGTATTGAGCCGCCCACGGGTAAACTTAAGCTGCACGATCGGCTTTTCCTTGTCGGCCGGGATCTCAAGTTCACGCTTGGTGGTTAAATATTTCTGAAACTTTTCTGCAGCCCAATTTTTTTCAATGATCTCCTTCTCCAGCTTTCTTCTTTGGCCGTCGTCCTGCACCGACATAAGCGCCCGGTAATGGCTCCAGCTCAATTGTCGCCCGCGGGCGAGAATTGGGTAAGCGCGGTAAAATTGGACCGAACGCATAAGCGTGGATTTATCACGGTCAACATCCGCCGCCAAGCGTTCATAAAGGGTCTGCCCGTAATCCGCCCGCTCCTTGTTTTGCAAAAGATGCTCGTGGATAAACTTCCCCACCTTCCAGTAACTTTCCGCGGTCCGGCGCTTCACAAAAAATTCCAGTTCGGAAAGCTCAGAGAGGACGCGCTTGACAAGAGCGGCGTAGCCGGCGGCGGTTACCTGTCGTTGACTGCGAGATTTTTGTGGAGAGGTCATTTATTGCTTTAGGTGATGTGTCACCGGAATTTCCGGAATTCCAATCAATCGTTAAACCAACGAATAATGACAATTCGCCACATTATTTCCAATCGAACCCATTTGTTTAGACGAGGAAATGATCAAGCCCTTAGCATCCTTGTTCTTAGATATCTCCAGCCATTTGACCAAGGATTTTGCCTTTGAAGAATCAATGGTCGAAGACAGTTTCATCTCAACTGGATAAATCCTGCGGCCGGTCTCGATCAAAAGGTCGACCTCCAACCCGTCGGTACTGCGATAATAATATAAGGAACAAGGATCAACCAGCGCAGAAAACCGTTTATAGAACTGTGACACGCAGGCTGTTTCAAAAAGCGCGCCCGCCATAGGCCCTTGGAGCACATGCTCCTCCACCTGATGCCCTGAAAGATAACACACAAGTCCAGTGTCCATAAAATAACATTTGGGCGCTTTAATGATCCGCTTGCCGAAATTCTTATGATAGGGCATTAAAAGAAAAACCAAACCACTCGCTTCGACGAGCGTCAACCATGTTTTAATGGTCGGCACGGAAACACCAATATCCCGCGACAGCGTGGAACAATTGAGCTCCTGAGCCGTGCGAGCCGCTAAAAGCCGGATGAATCTCTCGAAATCGTGGAGGTTCGATTGTTTGATAAGCCCGCGGATATCCCTGTCAATATACGTCTGCAGATAACTGGAAAACCAAAGTTTGCGGGATACCTTGTGATTCAACACAACCTCCGGATACCCGCCTTCCAAAAGCCAACGTCCAAGTGAAACGCTCTTCGCCGGGATCTTAGGCGAGCGCATCAGCGCCTCAACAAAAGCCTCTGCCGTGTTTAAATGTGCACGAGGTATCCTCTGCACCTCCTCCAAAGAAAATGGATACAGATGCAAGATCGCAATACGGCCAGCCAAGGTCTCACTGATCCCCTTCATCAAAGCCCATTGCTGAGAACCGGTGATCACCCACTGCCCGGGTTTCTTATTTTTTTCGATACGAGCTTTAATGTAAGGCAGAAGATCCGGGGCATTCTGGATCTCATCGATAATGACCGGTGGTGGGTATTTCTCCAAAAAGCCGCGGGGATCCTCAATGGCTAAAGAACGGACATCCGCTTCATCCAGAAGAACGTAATTATATCCTTTGAGAAATGTCTTGGTAAGAGTGGTCTTGCCGGAGCGACGCGGCCCGCCGATAAAAACTGCTGGGAAAGATTTAATAGCTTCTTTGAGGGATTTCTCGAGTAAACGCCTAACGTACATATTTGCTATTTTAAAGTACTACTTTAAATTGTCAAGAACAATTTTCTCATCTATTCCTTCCCGCTTCCGTTCCAATAACTTTCCGCGGTCCGGCGCTTCACAAAAAATTCCAGCTCGGAAAGCTCAGAGAGGACGCGCTTAACAAGAGCGGCGTAGCCGGAGGCGGTTACCTGTCTTTGACTGCGAGATTTTTATTAAGAGGTCATTTATTTGCTTTAGGTATGAGTGGCCGGAATTTTTTCCTTCTGCGTAAATTTAAAGTTATGGTTTAAAAATTTGCAGACGTAGTTCATTCCGTTCTTTATGACTTCGAATTCCATGTATGGCAAAAATGATACACATAAAGAGTTAGTAGGGTGTCAGGCAAGATTTTTGGATTCATTCTTCCAACTTGCCTGCCCCGCGGAACAGGGCCCGCGGCGTTAAAAATTAAAGGGCGCTGGCACCTTTATTGGTCCCCTTTATTGCCCTTTATTCGATTTTTTCCAATCAGCGCGGACGAAATCCAGCAACATCGAATAATCATGATTGTCCGCTTGCCTTAAAGCTTTAAGATATGAGTCCCTTACCTTGTCCTCAATATTAATATTAGTAACATTCCAGGTGAACGGTTTTTGTTTCAAAACCTCTTCTAATAAAATGTTCGTCATCAGGCGCGCATGGCGGCCGTTGCCGTTGGCGAACAAATGAACCCATACCAATCGATGATGAAACCGGACGGCGATCTCATCTTCGGAATATGTTTTGTGCTCGATCCAGTAGCGGACATCTTGTAATAACGTGTGCAACTGCGTAGAAATTTGCGGCCAATCCACACCGATGTTTTTGCCGGATTTTCGAAATGAGCCCGCCCACTTCCACACCTTGCCAAACATTTTTTGATGCAGCGTCTTAACAAATTTCTCGGTCAAGATATCACTTTTACGGCGATTCGCTAACCATTGCAGGGTTTCGTTGATATTATCCTGCTCAAAACGGTTCAGCTCTTCGCGGGCGGTGATGTGGCCGAGCTTTAAGCCTTCCATTTCATTCGGGTCAAGCGGTGTCGCTCCAGATGGATATTCAAAATTATTCATCCCAAAAGTCCTTAAGATTATCGATCGCTATTTTCTCGATCATATCGCCCAAGGCTTTTTTTTGCTCTTCATTGGATAATGCTTGTTTTTCTAAACGCATTGTATTGTCCAGCGTTTTAAGCCTCTTGAGTGCGATACGCTTGGCCTGTTCTCTGACCATTGCTTCCAATGTATCCTCAGGCACAAAGCCATAAACAAATTTCATGTTGAGGCCTTTGGCAATTTTTTGCAAGGAAGATAATTTTAAGTCGCCGGTCTTTTCCGCATTTTCCAAACGGGAAATACGCGACTGATCAATTCCCGTTTTTATCCCTAACTGAGAAGCTGATAATCCCAAAGCTTCGCGGATGGCTTTGATCCATCCTTGTTGCGGCATACCCGAAGATGCAAAATCCTTCAAAAATGCCAGCCTTTTATCCAGTTGCTCACGAATGACTTTTTTATCCCAATAGTTCATAATTATGCTCCTTATAGCATAGATATATATAATAACTATGCTAAATATAGCATAAATATAAATATTGTCAATGCTATTTTTAGCATAAAACACATAAAGTAAAGAATAAAGCAGACGCTGTCTGCAACTCTTTTTTAATTAATGACTTGTAGACTAATTCTTTCGCAAGTATTATTTCTATAACTTCTTACGCCCAAAGCATTTATATACAACGTCTACCTTCTTAAAAATTAAAGGGCGCTGCCCGTTTATCCATTTTTTCTGTTTTTGACTGCGAGGTTTTTGTGGAGATAAAAATTCGCACCTGTCATGCATTATTCACACCAAAATATTTTCCACCAAGAATTTCACACGCAACACTTAGTTCTGGCAACATCGAAAGTTTAGTAATATTCATTGATTGCAAATCATATAAAGCCGTTTCCTTATCAACAATATCAATATCAAAATAGTCAAAATATGGATCAGGCATACCTCTATCTGAAGCACTCTGGAACTCTGCCCATTTGAGAATATTCTCGATATTCTCCACACTCGAGAATACTGAACGAGCACTCTGTGCTACGGCCCTTTTATTACCTGCCAATGGGATATTTAATGGTTTTACTGTAATCCCAGGAGTTATTAAATCACCCAATGTTCGTCCAGGTTGTTCTTTTATCCATCTTTCTGTATGAAACGCAAAGACTCTAACGCTCCCAGAATTTGGTAATTTTGAATTCTCCCAAAAAGCAAAAAAAGCTGCCACGTACGGAGAAAGGGACCAATCGAGCAAAGGGGTTGGAAAACCGTGATGTTGAGCTAGCAATAACGGTGAACCAAAATCAGCACCCCCAGTTGTGGGATATCTTGTGTTATTTAAAACCCCAAGATGATCAAACAACTCCGGAATGATCTCCCGATAGTATCGATATAAATCCCAACAGCCTCTTCTATGAAAAAAAGTTTGCAATGGATATCTGGAATCAGCTTGCCCTCTGAAGTAAGTCACTCCCCACTTGTATTTAATGGGATCTGATATTACACGTTTAAATTCCTTCCAAGCTATTACTTCCTTAATCGGCTCGGCTCTAGGTTCCTTTACTTTGCGTAACGCTATACTGCCTTTAAAATTTAAATCCGTGTTCCACTGTCCAACAAGATCAAATTCATCTGAATTTCCCCGTTTTACAGCAAGCTCAAAATTTCCTTCTCTTGATAATTGCAGCTTGTCATTATTCTGAGGGCCAATAATCCCTTCTGCTGTAAAGCCCAAAAATAAATCAACGCGCCCTCTAATCATCAATTGCGTAACCTCATCGAATGTAATCCTAGCAATTGCAGGAAAAACGGTTGGATCGTTTGGACTTATAGATATCGAACCATACTGATCCTCTTTAAGTCTATCAACGCTTACCAGTACATCGGCTTTAGAGTCTCCATCTATTTTTCCAAACCATTGTCCAAAAATCATTTTCTTAATTTCTCCTGAAAGCAATAACGTGCTCGAAATCCCAAATCGTTTTTCAGATATTTATTACACACTCCCCGCCTTGTCGAGGCGATTTTTGACGAGTCCGCTGGCGTTTTTTGCACTTGAAGCGCCTTCCACGATTTTTATCTCCTCTTCCGTCAGGCCGTAAAGCTTGTAGAACATTTGACCAATATTAAACTTTTGATTTAGTTTCTCGAGCCAAGACAGTTAATTTTAAACTATCTAAGATCGCATTGCGTTCAATCGGTTTTAATTCAAGATAATCAAAAACCAAATCATCAATTAAAACGTGCTCTGCTGTTTCTATCTCCTCTAACGTTGATTTAGCTTCACGGGATGATAACAGTTGAACTATTTTCTCAGATTCCTTTAAATCAAGATCAAGATACAAAGGATAATCCTTCAAATCGACAGCTTCTGCTTTTAACATTCCTCCACCTAAATTTTTTCTTCCTGATAATTCTCTGATTAACCAGCAGAGTGATGAATTAAGAAATACCCAAAGTTTTAAACGAATTTCGTTTAAATTGGGAATGTTGTTGGGCATATAAATATCAACTCCGCTTGCGGAAAAGGCATTTATCAAATTAAGACTGCAAAAATGCCTTCCGAGTCCTCTAGGCAATATTAAAATAGGCCTTAATTTGCTCGTCATCTCCAAGTCAAATAAAGCATAGCCAGCTTTTTCTAGTTTCTTTCTTGTCTCTGAAGGGATATTTTCTCTTAGAACCAAATACCGATCTGTTCTATTTAATACAAATGGTGCTCCGGAATCAAAAAAATTTATAAGCGCATTCTTTTTTATACCAAACTCTCTTATTACTGTATTGTCAACCAAGAAATTTTTGCTTAAATTCAACCCTTGGCCACAATCAGCATTAATCTCATTGATAAATTTTCCTCGTTGCAATAGTTTGTTTACAATCAATTCAATTTCTTTGGTGACCGATAATAAAACACCCCATTTAACTGGAGTAGATTTTAAATGCTCATGAGCAAATCGCTTGGCGTTTACCCCTTCAATTTCTTCCCCCATCAAGAGTTTCGATATGCTAATGTTTGAATTTTCAAAATTAATATGAAATCTGGCAAATAACGATGTTTGTTGACTTTTAATCTCCAGTTTCTGAAATATTGTAATAACGGTATTAATGTTGGGGCCGAGTTGAGAATCGAAATATTTATAATCGCTATCTATGATGGCTTTAACATAACACTGTTCAAGAAGATACTTTTGAAATTTTCTTCCATATACCGTATCAAGCCAAGCATTTTGAGTGAGAAAAATGCTGCACCCATCATCATTGATTAGCCTCAGGCTAAATAGTAGAAAGTAAACTAAAAGATCACATCCACGCCCAATGTAGCTCCCCACATCGTCACCCCATTGAGTCCTTATCGATATCTGCAACTCCCTCTTCATATTTTCTGAAAAATCTGGACTCCTAGCTTCCAAATACGGCGGATTCGCAATCACCACATCAAACCCGCCTTTTTCCTGAAAGACCTCGAAAAAATTTAAATGCCAGAGGAAATATGGTCTGACCTTTGATTGGCGGATCTCATTGGGAATAGCCAGATATTCGAGTTTCTTTTTCAGTAACACCGCGTTCTTTTTTCTGTCTTCCGGCTTTTGCATGTTAAGGTTTCTGATACGCTCATCGAGTTCCTTGACCCGCTTGTTGATCGAGGACTGGATGAAATCCATCTCGATTTTTTCGATCCTGCCTCTGACGACTTTCTTTTGTTCCGTATTTGTCTCATGAAAATATTGCACGTGCAATTTGCGAAGGATTGCTAAATATTTTTCCGCATCCTGATTGAATAAATCCATCTGCATTAATTTATCGGATGTCTTTCTCTTTGGTTTGTCCTTTTCCAATACTTTGGGATCAAAAAACTCAATGGACTCATCACCAACTATCAGCTCTTCCAAAAGACTATTACCGCACATGATCTTGT
>MHGP01000027.1:8096-16232 GCA_001805615.1 Omnitrophica WOR_2 bacterium RIFCSPHIGHO2_02_FULL_48_11 | reverse complement strand
CGGCCCGGACTTCCTTGATGTCCCAATCATACAAACGAAAACAATCGATCCCCTCCCGCTTGAAACGTTTCGACAAATGGGCAAAACGCTTGCGGATGCGGTTCGCCAGCATTTCAGCGTGGTATTTGGTCTTCTCCGGCGTAACAAAATTTTTGACCTTAACGTTCATCTTTATGTCGCGGCGCGCTCCTTAGGATTTATTATTTTACTATACGATATAATTCAATCATAAAAATTTGTGATCTTAGTTCACCGCCATGCCAGTCTTCGTAAGGGTGCGTCCCGATCTTTTCAAAACAATAATGCTCGTCCATAAAATCAACAAATTTCCCACCGCCATCATAGGCCAGAAGCGAGACCGTGGTGATATAGACCGGAATATTTTGCGCCAACAATTGATCGACCTGCTCTTTAAAGGCCCGGAGATCTGCATCGGCCAGATCCCACTTTTTCCCGATCGGCGCGGCCGGCTTGGCCAGCGTTTTCCTTTTGCCGTAATAGGTGAAAAATCCCGCATCATCATTCGCCACAATGACCGCGTTGGGTTCCGTATGGACCGCGGTCCATTGAGCAAACTCCGCGATATAGCTATGGTGGTGCCGGGTCTTCAGGGTCGGATAAATGGATGCCAGCAAAAGACAACTCATAATAACGAACACGCCGTAAGCGGCAACTTTTAAGGCCAGACGTTTTTGACCGATCTCGGAAATCAAGAATCCCTGGGCGATCAAGAGCGGCGGGACCGCCAGGAGCAAATGCCGGTGCGCCAGGGTCGTATGCAAATTAGCATAATACAGCGTTGGAAATATGAACCAAAGCAGCAAAAAAATAAAGACCGGACGGCGTTTATGATACAGCTGTCCCAGACCGCCGATAGCCAACCCGATCCCCAAAAGACTGACCGCTTCCACGATAAATTGCAATCCCTGCGGAGTTCTTCTGGAAAAGATCCCCATATAATATTCGAACACATGTTCCCGGACAGCGTGACGGATAGAAAAAATCTGTTCTCCTGCCCCCGACTGCAGAAGCAGCGGCAGATAAAAAATCAAAATCGTCCCTGATACCGTTAGCCAAAAAATGGTAAAAGATTTTAATATCTCCGGCGGACGAACCTTGGTCACCACGGCGTGCTCCCGCAAAACCACGACCAACAGATAACTCACCGGAACGAACATCCAGACAAGATCATGGATCCGCGAAGCGCCCATGCAGCCGAACATCACGGCCGAGATAAAATAATCTTTATACGACGCGGCGTCGCGGAACCGCAGCAGAAAGAGCAGCCCCAAGAAAAGAAAAAAGAGCATCGGCATATAATTTTTGCCGTAAACCGATAATCCCAAAAAAAGCGGATTCACGGATAAGGCCAGAGCGCCCATAACCGCGGTCCGTTCGTCCAGCAGCCGTTTGATGAAAAAATAAAACACAAAAATACCGAGCGAGCTTAAGACCACGCTCATAAAATTAACGGCCCAGACCGGATCACTGCCGGCCAAAAATTTCATCACAAAAATGAACAACGACGCCAAGAGCACCGTCAAAGGAAACCCCACGCCGAAATATTGCTGCAGCTGCCCGGTTTCCAAAGTTTTCTCGGCTTGCACGACGAGCCACAAAGAGTCTTGGTGGTACGGCCCTTTGCTGATCAGCGATAACCGCAGGGCAAAACTCAGCAACAAAATGAGGCAGGGGAATAAAATAGGTCGGAAAGAATTCCACAGGTTGGAAAAAATCTGCAACATCAAGCGGGCGTGTTCCTTTCGCGCTTTGTGTAAAACGCGTACTGGGCGAATTGGTCGACAAATTCCATATCAAAACTTTTCAATAGAGACATCATCCGTTCGCCCTCGGCATAAATTTCGTTCTCCGCCAAATGCGCTCCACCGCCGCTGAACGCACCGGAAAATATCAAAAGCCCGCCGGGCCGGACATGGCCGCACAATTTTGCGACGGTTTTGGGCAGGTCCTTGATATGTTCAAAGACATCGAAGCTGACAACGCAGTCGTATTGTTTTCCCTGCAAGTCATCCCAGCCTTTGAACATTTTTATATTAAGCCCGCGGCGCTTAAACCGCCATTGGGCAAAATCATACAACCGCTCGCTCAGATCACAATACACCGGCTTAAATCCGTTCTGCGCGAGCTCAATGCACAGGTCCCCGGCCCCGGCGCCGAAATCCAGAATATCCTGACAGCCGAACTGCCGCAATCTCCCCAGCATCATCAACCGCAAAAATTTGGGACGGTTCTCTTCGGCGTTCCAAAACGGCAGGTCATAAATATACGTCGTATTTTTTTTATAATACTCCTCGACCGTTTGAGTGGATAACCGCGCCGGTTCCCGGAAGAATTCATTTTCCTGAAAATTTCCCTGCCGGTATTTCTGCAGGACCGCTTGCGGCGTCTCGGCCAGATACTCCGCCACCTCGTCCGCGGTTTGGGAAAGCGCGCCCTTCGCCTCCGCTTCCTGGCGCACGGCATGCCGCAGGTATTTATTCTTCCAGGAATAAAAAGGTTTTTTAAAATAATATTTGAAAAGATTAAGATTCACTGTCTCTTTTTCATTTTTTCATTTAAAAAATTTCAGCAAGATAAGCGGCAAGAGAGTGCCGGCCCCAAGACATCCCCAGACGACCGCGGGGCTGGTGAACTGCAGAGCCATCATGACGCCTAAAACACTGGTGACAAAAAATCCCAGGCCCATCAAGACAACAAAAAATTGAAAGCCTCTCGAGTGAGGAACATCCTCTCCGCCCTGCAGGCGCTGGTGCCTATGCATCTCGGCAGTGATCTCGGCGATCTGGGGGGCATGATACGATCCATCCTTGCGGCTCTCATGCCATTCGAACATCTGCAGACAGCCGGTCACCGCAAAAAATACCAGCATCGGCATAAAGATACATCCCAAATAGAGATGGACCGTGCGTAATTTTTTAAAATCCATGTTCCTGTCCTTTCTGTTTGCCGTCACGACCCCGCTGTGTGTTTGAACTTAAGTTCGCCGCCCTCATCAAAGGTCTTGCGGCTGATCCGTTTGCCGTTCTCATAAATTTCTTCGTACTCAATGGCACCGCTCTTGTAATACCCGTTCTCAACACCATGTTTCACGCCGTTTTTGTACACGATCTCAAAGTACGGAATACCAAACTCGTCATAGGCCTTAAAAATACCGTTCAGCAGCCCATCCTGATAATGCCTTTCCTGATGCAGGCTCCCGTCCTCGTAATAGGTCCGGAAAACGCCGTCCATTGCCCCGTTCTTGTACGTGACTTCCTCTTTGAGCGTGCCGTTGGGATACAGATACCGGTGCGTACCGTCGGAGGTGTCCTCGGCCGGCTCTTCCGGCTTGACCGCGGCCCTGGCCTTGATTAATTTGACGCGGGCCTTCTCCGCGTCGCTGGTCTTGACATCCACGCTGCCCGCTACCTGATCTTCTTCTCCGGGGATCTGCCGCGAATATTTGCTCAAAGCGGTCTTCACGGCCTTGTAATAATCAACTCTTTTGGCCCCTTTGTAATAATTCTTAACGACGAGCTTGCTGATGTAGGCCTTGGCCCGGGACTTGTACTTCTTGTCAGAATCATAGATCCACCAGAATATGACGATCAACGCCGTACTTCCGATGACGAACGTCAGCCAGATGATATTGATGAGGGCATCGATGTTGGCGACGACGAACCTTTTTAAAGGAGGCAGGAGAACTTCCTTGAGCGGGCTGACAAAAACAGCGAGATAGATACAAGTTCCGATGGCGAGCAGATTAAGAATGCGGTACAGATGGAATACTTTTTTTTCGTGGAGAGCCATAGGATTTACTCTTCTATGCCGCCGGCAAAAAAATAAATGACCGGGATCATTAAATAAATGACGATGGCAAACGCCGTGTTCACCAGCGCGAGAAGAACCGCCGCCAAATAAAGAAAGGGTCCGGCCGCCAGATAAAAAACCGGAGGCCCGGGCTGTTTGACCTCTCCCAAAGATGTCTCGTAGACAATATAGACCTTCATCAGAACAAAACTGATCGCCGTGGCCAGCATCGCCAGCCCGTAAAACACGACCGCCGCTGTCTCCTGCGGATAGCTTCCGATCAGCGCCGTTGGGAACGGGATAAAAGTGAGGCACATCAAAAACAAACTGTTCAGCCAAAAAAGCCCGCGGTTCGACCTTTTGATGAGGTGGAACAGCTGGTGATGATTGATCCAGTAGATCGTCACATAAAGAAAGCTCACCACAAAACTGACAAACTTGGGAAGCAGCGCTTTTAATCCTGGGACCAGCTCCGCCGGATCGTGCACTTCCGGGACGCGCAGTTCCAGGACCAGAAGCGTGATCACGATGGCGAAAACCCCGTCGCTGAAGGCCTCCAGCCGGTTCATCGCAAAGGATTGCTGACTCATCATTTTTCGAAACGATTTTTTCATAAATTTGTCCCTGCCAATTCCCTTAGTATCTGAGCAAATTTTTCCTTATTCAATTTTCCCTTGGCCATATCTAACATCGCATCGAGAAGGCGCTGTTTAGGATCTTTAATATCCTGACCGTTCATGACCAAAAAAACTAACGCTGCAGCAAGTGCTGCACGTTTATTGCCGTCAAGAAATGGATGATTAGAACAAATATGAAAAGCATAAGCTGCCGCCATGTGAAAAATACCGGTATGCAGCCATTCTCCGGCAAAACTGGCCTGCGGCTGGGCTAAGGCCGATTGCAGCAGCCCCAAGTCGCGGATACCATGCTGCCCGCCATATAATTCGATTTGATTTGCATGGATCCCGATGACTTCCGCCAAAGTCAAAAACTCTGGATCTCTTTTCATGATCATAGAGTGATTACTCGGCGAGGGCCTTAAATGTTTTACGGTGCTGCTTATTGACCTTAGTTAAAGCGGATTTGAACAGTTTCTCCCTCTTGGCTTTACCGACCGGCGAAATAATGATATTTCTTCCGTCTGTAACGATTTCCAGCGGAGTTTCAGGTGTGATTTTCAATAAATCCAACACAGCCTTCTCAATGATGAGCGCCCAGCTGTTCCCGTGAGTCGTTAACCTTTTTATCATCTTTATCTCCTTATTGTAACGTTATCACATTGTATATACAGTGTAATACCATATCAAAAGTTTGTCAACCCATTCGACTGTCCCCGGCTTACATCATTACTTAAAACATAAAAAAATCCGCAAGCATGGGAAGCACGAAGGCCAAGAGGAGATACAGCATCAATCCGCCGGAAAGGCAGACCGAAGCAATATCCAGGGCTTTTTCATATTTTCTATGCGTACACAGCTCAAGATACGCGCTGCGCTGACCGCGCTTTATTTCGGCCATGGCCTGGCTGTGAAACGTGGGTTCGATGCGGGCAATGATCCCGGTCAGAATGGCATTGATGACCAGCGTGTATTCCCGGTTATAGGCGCATTCCCGGGGATCGTGCTCACCTTTGCCCGCATATTTCCATTTGCAGGTCGGGCAGTACTGCCGGTACCGCAGATGGAACAATACAGAATCGATCACATTAATGAACGCCCACGGGACTATCAGGAAAAAATTAAAATGGAAAGGGTGAACAAAAAACCGTTTATATTTTTTCTCCATTTTAAGTTCATTCCGGCTCAGCCCGTAGAAGAAATAAAACGTGCGGGATTTAAAATAACTGCTGATCACGTACCGCGCGTCTTCCGGATTGAGGGCGTCTTTTTTCCAAATGACCTCTCCCAGGGACCCGGTGTCGTTGGACAAAAGGACCGTGGTGTCATCCTCCTTAGACAAAAAAGCAACGGCGTCGCCCAAGGGAGCGTCATCGCTCAATACCGTCAAAACGGCATGACAATACAAACAACGTATCCGATCAGGGTGATGAAAGACGATCTTACAGTTATGGCATTTTTTCATAAGTTAGGTACGTGTCCCCGGAATCCGTGTCCCCGGAATCCGTGTCCCCGGAATCCGGAATCCTTTACAGTTATGGCATTTTTTCATAAATGAGGACCATGATTTATGGAACACAGTGAACATAAATCATTGGCCGAGTTTATCCCAGGCGCGCTTTTCGCGCCGCGGGATTTCCCCATAAAAGGTGACTGTCGCTTTTTTCCTAGATGGTAATAATATTAATCTTATATTGTTTCTGATCTAACTCTGCCCGTTTTAGTTTAACCCTACTATTCTTTTCCAATATTTTGCGTATCTGGATCTCATAATTTGAATCAATTCTTGAACCTAATATTATTCCTTTAAGATGCTCGATTGGAAATTGATGAAATCCAGGCGGCTTATTTGGATCCATAATCCTGTACTCTGATTCATATTTCCAATGATCACTTTTGGTTAAAAAAATATGGTCTGTTGCGTTATGCGAATCAATGGTAAAAATATTGACTGTGGGACGATTAGATTTATAACTAATCCCCTGGGCCTCACCAAAGAATGGAGTATTCAATACTGCTTCAAACTCAAAACAAACACCCTTATGATAACTAGCATAATGCGCCCACATTAATAAATCATCCGGTTTCTTAGAAAAGCAACATATCCCAATCTCTTCATTAATATTTTTTTGTACCCCATCACCGAAGCTTTCTCTAATCTTGCTACATTTTTCATCTTTTTTCCGCCAGCTTCTCTCCGCTTCATCAATTTCTTTTGCGGGATACCTCCCCTCTCTTCTCAAGCGCTTAATCCAACTCGGAAGATCTTTGTCAGGAGTAATGTATATTGGAAAACAGTCAAACGGATCGTTAAAATCTTTTAGGCGAGAAAAATGCAGCTTGCTTTCTTCAAGTACAGTCTTTATATTCAACCAATCTTGCTTATTTGCCTCTCGCAATGGAAAATATTTATATAAATATCCTGGAGTTGGCTGAAAACATATTTGAAATTCTTTAATTTTTCTTAAAAATTTCCGAGACAATAACATATCTTAATATCACCTATTCTTATTTTCCTTCAACCAATCCCCCACCACTTTATTATGATCAACCGCATGGCTGAGATTATCAGAAAACCAGAATATCAGGAGAAGAATTCAGAACATCAAAATTCGAAATAATATTTTTTGTCTGATCCTCTGAACTCTGGATTCTCACTCTGGTCTCCTGATACTCTGCTGCTCTTTCAAATAATCTTCAATCACTTTATTGTGGTCGAAAGCATATTTCAATTTCGTCAAATCCGCAAACTTGACGACTTTCAACCCCTGCGCGTCGTCGCCGGCTTGGGGCTTGCCGACCCCTTTCGCTGTAAAAACGACCGTGACGGTCTGAAACCGCGGGTCGCGCCCGGGCTCGGAATACGTATGGAACTGTTTCAAATCCTTAAGATCCAGATTTGTTTCTTCCTTGGCCTCGCGGATAGCGCACTCTTCGACACTTTCGCCGTAGTCGAGGAACCCGCCGGGCAACGCCCAGCCGTACGGCGGATTAGAGCGTTCGATCAAAACAATTCCTCCGGACACCTCAATAATAATATCACAGGTCACGTGAGGCCCCTTGCCTAAATCTTCAATAATATGTTCCAGATAAGCGGGGACTTCTTTGTTAAAAATTTGAAAGGCTTCGTCGTCGTAGAGGCAGAATTGAATCTCGCGCAGGCTGGTCTGGGGCGAGGTATGGCGTAAAAATTTCAAAACTTCCTGCGCCATGATCTTGGCGCCGCCTTTAAAGGGAAACCCGCCTGTGCCGCAGCCCAACGCCGGGAACGCGACGGACTTGAGCTCCAATTCGTCAGCGCATTGTAAAGCGCTCGCGCAGGACGCGCGGATCTTATGTTCGTCGGTCTTGAAATCCATACCCATCGTAGCAGCATGGATCACGTATTTAATTTTGAGTTTGCCCGCCTTGGTCCAGGCCGCGGCGCCGATCGCGATCGGGCCTTTCTTAAGCGCCTCGTCTTCGATGGATTGCCCGCCTTTTTTCTTGATGACGCCGGCCACTCCCCCGCCCATCAACAATTTATTATTCGCGGCGTTGACAATGGCATCAACCTCGAGCGCCGTGATGTCGGATTTGATGACGGAAACTGTAGTATTTTTAATTTTCATAATAAACATAGGAATAAAGGGGTTGAGGATTTAAGGATTAAAGGATTTAAGTGAACACCCTTTACTCCACGCTGCGGGTCCTGCCGCTCGATATCCCC
>MHGP01000027.1:7455-8066 GCA_001805615.1 Omnitrophica WOR_2 bacterium RIFCSPHIGHO2_02_FULL_48_11 | reverse complement strand
GGATGCCCCTTCTCGCGTCACCCGCAGCTGATAAATCCTCATATTTACAAGGTTACGGCTAAGTCTTTAAGCCGGACGTTGAAAACCTAAGCGGGCACGGTCCCCGCTAACGGCGGGGGAGCGAAGGTTTTCATCGAGCGAAATTTTTCGCGCTGGGAAAAATGAGCGTTCCGGCGTAAGACTTAGCCGCAACCTCATACCTTAGCTATCTTCTTTGCCAACGCTAATGCTTCGGCGCGATTCGTCACCTTCCCCAACGCCTGCTTCTCTTCCACCTCGCGCAAAATTTGGGCAAAGAGCGGCGACGGCTTTAATTTCAATTTCTTGATAAGATCATGGCCCGTGATAAGGCGCACCACCGGCTTTTCGCTTTTCTTTTCAAAAAATTTCTCGATCAGCATTTTGCAAGTCTTGACGTGATGGTGCAGATCTTCTGTGGTGCTGAGCGGTCCGCGCGTAGCGCGCTGATCCGCGATGGACAAAAGCAGAATACTCGCCGCCTCGTCTTTGGCGTCGCGGAAATAACGGAAGACCGCCCGCTCGCTCGGCACTTTAAAATCTCCCAGATACCCGGGGCGCAGATGCCAGCGGACCATATCCTCGACCATATA
>MHGP01000027.1:6440-7383 GCA_001805615.1 Omnitrophica WOR_2 bacterium RIFCSPHIGHO2_02_FULL_48_11 | reverse complement strand
GCCTGCACAGGCGCGTCATTCTGAAATTCTTTAAACACACCGTCGAGCTGTGTGACCGCCTCCAGCGAATGTTTCCACACGTTCAGATGATGATACCCGCCCTGGGTCACGTTATACATGACCGTTACCTGCGGGATCACTTCCTCGAGCAGTTTGATCTTATCCATCTCGCTTAAAATTTGTCCCGCCTGCTCCGTTGCTAAAATTTTAAATAACTCTTCGCGGATCCGTTCGGCCGAGACATGGCGCAGCAAATTCTTGTCTTTTTTGATCCTCGCCAGGGTCTGGGGTTCGATCTTGAAATCAAGCTGGGCGCGGACACTGAACGCCCGCAAAAGGCGCAACGGATCTTCTTTAAAAGCCTTCGCCGAGGTCATGCGGATCGTCTTGGACCACAGATCCCGGCGGGCCGCCGGGGCAGCGATCAGCGCGCGCTCCATCTCCGACCCGGCACTGAGCATTTTGAGATCCACGGCCAGGGCATTGGCCGTAAAATCCCGGTGCGCCAGATCGCCTTTCAGGGTCTTGGCGCGGAAATCCGCAAAATCAAATGTCTGAATGGTTTCGCCGTGCTTTTTGACGACCCGGGCGCAGCCGTGCTCTTCGTCCAAAAGCACGAACGCGCCTTTGATCGCTTTGGAAAATTGGCGGGCTAATTTGATGGCATCCCGCTCGACGGCAAAATCAAAATCCATGCACGGACGATTGAGCAGACAATCGCGCACGAATCCGCCGACCAGGTAAACCGCGACCTTTTTCTTGGCAGCGAGAGATTGAATGGTTTTTAAGTAAGGATGTTGAATAGGAAAGGACATATTAGTCACCAAGACACCAAGTCACCTAGTCACCAGCAAAACCTTAAGACGACGGGTGACATGGTGACGTTGTGACGTGGTGACTTAACGCTCATTGTTTTAAAAACGCCGTTTTCTTCAGCACTTCT
>MHGP01000027.1:0-6340 GCA_001805615.1 Omnitrophica WOR_2 bacterium RIFCSPHIGHO2_02_FULL_48_11 | reverse complement strand
CCAGCTTGGCATGAAATGTATTCTCGACCAGTTTATCAATGACCAGTTTTTCCACGACGGCGCCCAGATGCTCCACGACCGAAACGACCAGATCGTGCGTCATCGGACGCGGGACTTCCATCCCGGAAAGTTTCATCTTAATGCTGGAGGCTTCCAAAAAACCGATGACGATCGGGAACTGCCGGTCGCCGGATTTTTCCCTGAGGACAATGACCTGGTCCTGGCGTTTTTCATCAATAATGATCTTGCTCAACTCGACTTGGATATTCATTCTTCTTCCCCTATGACGACGCGTTTACCTTTACCCTGTTGTTTTAAATTGACCTTTTCTTTGTCTAAAATATGTTTCAGTTCGCTCATGAACTGGTTCACATCGCGGAACTGCCGGTACACGGAAGCAAACCGCACATACGCGACCTCGTCGACCACGGCCAGCTTTTCCATGATCAGCTCGCCGATCACGTTGGCCTGAACCTCGCGGTCAAACTGCCGCTGGATCGCGCGTTCGATCTCGGAGGTGATGTCTTCGATCTTGTCGATGGAGACCGGGCGTTTCTCACAGGCCTTGACCAGGCCGGAGATGATCTTGGTCCGGTCGAACGGCTGGCGCCGGCCGTCTTTTTTAATGACCATCAAGGGCACCTGTTCGATATATTCGTACGTCGTGTAACGCTTCTCGCACTTGAGGCATTCCCGGCGGCGGCGGATGGAATTGCCGTCATTGCTCAGGCGCGAGTCGATGACCTTGGTTTCTTTATAATGGCAAATGGGACATCTCATAAAAAAATTCCCAAACACCAAGAAACAATAACCAAACAAATTACAAATAACAAATTCCAATGGCTAGGGGGATTTTTGTAATTTGGTTATTGGTCATTGGTTATTTTTTGGTGTTTGTATCTTGGTTATTGTTATTTTAATTTCTCGTAGATCGGAAACTCTTTCACCAATTTTGCAACGCCGCTACGCACCTTGGCCAGGGCTTTTTCATCAGCGCGGCCGACGACCGCCTGATCGATCAGCTGCGCGATCAGCTTCATTTCTTTTTCTTTCATCCCGCGGGTCGTGACGGACGGGGTGCCGATCCGTATCCCGCTCGTTACCGTCGGCGGTTCCGGATCATACGGGATCAAATTTTTATTCACGGTGATCTTCACCGTATCCAGCACCTGCGAGGCGTCCTTGCCGGAAATTTTCTTGGACCTTAGATCGACCATGAACAAATGATTGTCGGTCCCGCCGGTGACGATGCGAAAACCCAACTCGGATAATTCCTGGGAAAAAGCCTGCGCGTTCTTGACGATCTGTTTTTGATATTCCTTGAATTCCGGGTCCAGAGCTTCCTTGAGCGCCACGGCCTTGGCCGCGATCACATGCATGAGCGGTCCGCCCTGGATGCCGGGGAAGATCCGGGAATTGATCTTCTTGGCGAATTCTTCTTTGCACAAGATCATTCCGGCACGCGGGCCGCGCAATGTTTTGTGCGTCGTGGTCGTCACAAAATGGGCATGAGGTACCGGGCTCGGATGCAATCCGGCCGCCACCAAACCGGCAATATGCGCCATATCCACAAAAAGATAGGCGCCGACCGCGTCGCAGATCTCGCGAAATTTTTTAAAATCAATAATGCGTGAATACGCCGATGCTCCGGCGATGATCATCTTCGGTTTATGCTCCTTGGCCAGCCTTTCCACTTCCGCGTAATCGATCATTTCAGTTTTTTTATCAACGCCGTACGAAATAAATTTGTAGGAAATTCCGGAAAAATTGATCTTCATCCCGTGCGTCAGATGCCCGCCGCAGGCCAGGTCCATGCCCATCACCGTATCGCCGTAATTGAGCGCCGCCAAATACACCGCCATGTTCGCCTGCGAACCCGAGTGGGGCTGCACGTTCACATGTTCGGCGCCGAAAATTTTCTTGGCCCGGTCAATGGCCAGCTGCTCAACGACATCGACGTATTCGCAGCCGCCGTAATACCGCGCGCCGGGATAGCCTTCGGCGTATTTATTGGTCATGATAGAACCCTGGGCCTCCAAAACCGCCTCGGACACGATATTTTCCGAAGCGATCAGTTCGAGATTTTCCTGCTGACGTTTCAGTTCGTTGCGGATCGCCTGGTAAACGTCGGGATCAATTCTTTGCAAGTTCGACATAGCTGTTTTCCTTTTTAAAAATTACCAATAACCAAGATACAAACACCAAACAAATAACAATAAAACAATAACCAATTAAAGATCTGATTTGGGAAGCTTGATTATTCTTTGGTTCTTGGGCTTTGGTTATTGGTTATTTAGAATATTTTTTCTCAATTTCCTTAATTTGTTGTACACGCCTCAGATGCCGGCCGCCTTCAAATTGTGTTTTCAGCCAGACCTTGATGATGCCGGGGAAATTTTTTTCCGGGACAAATTTTGCGCCGAGCACCAAGACATTGGCATTGTTATGCCGGCGCGAAAGGATGGCGGCTTCCCGGTTATAACACAGCGCCGCGTACACGCCCCGCACTTTATTGGCGGCGATCGCATGCCCGATGCCGGTCATGCACACCAGGATCCCGCGGCTGTCCTTGGTCCTGGCAACGGCCGTGCCCACTTTATACGACAGCTGAGGATAATCGCACGGGGTTTCGTCGGTGAACGCGCCTAAATCCACGACGTCGTATTTGGCCCGGCGCAGCATCGCGGCAATTTTATTTTTTAATTTAAATCCTCGGTGATCCGCACCAATAAAAATTCGCATATTGCTCCTAGTCACAAAGTCACCATGTCACATGTAAAAATTTAAAACAACTTGTGACCTTGTGACATAGTGACCTTTCATCCTTTAGATTAGCTTCACCACTTTATTCAAACAATCCTTAATTGTCAACAAGCATTCTTCGTACGCCTCTGCAGGTTTGCCAATCGGGTCCGGGATGTCCCAATTGATGGCCGAATCGAGCGGCAGGCTGCTGAATTCACGCAGCAGATAGACCCTTTTCTCGACCGACGGCGCCCAGTCCAAGACCTGCTGACGGTGATTCTTGGTCATGACCAGGATCAGGTCGGATTTCTTTAAAAGCACCATGTTCAAAGGCTGCGAAACATGCATGGACGCGTCGGCACCTTCTTTGCGCAGGACGTTGATCGTCTCCGAGCTCGCCGAAGAACGGATATAAACGCCGGTGCCGGCGGAAATAATTTCGATATCGTCGCGGTCGCCGACCATTTTACGCAAATAATATTCCGCCATCACCGAACGGCAGCTGTTGCCGGTGCAGACAAAAAGCACGGTCTTGCGCTGGGTCACCTGGTCCACATCGCTCTGCCGGACCGCGCCCTCCCGTTCCACCGTCGGTTTGCCCTTCGTAAAATCCACCACCGATGATCCCTGTCCGTAATGCGCCTCGCCGCCGTCGATGGCCGCATTGACCAAACCGTTCAGATCTTTGAGCGCTTCCTGGCAGGTCTTGGGCGCCGGTCTGCCTTCGATATTGGCTGACGGAGCCGCGATCGTGCATTGCGCCTCCTGCACCAGTTTTAAAGCGATCGCGTGGTCCGGCATGCGTATGCCGATGGTCCCGACCCCGTCGGCTGACGGAACGATCACCGTCAAAGGGCCGGGCCAATACTGATCGATCAGCTTATACACCTTAGGATCGGTGCTCGAAGTGTAATTGGCGATCAAACCCTTTTGCGGAATCATGATCGAGAACGGTTTTTGCGGGGAACGGCGCTTGACCTCGCGCAAACGGGCCATGGCCTTCGGATTATTGAAATCCGCCGCGATCCCGTACACTGTCTCCGTCGGAAAAATAACCAGCCCGCCCTGCCGGATGATCTTCGCGCAGTAGGCAATCTGATCAATTTCTGGAAAATGGGGATGAACTTTTATGATTTCGGTTTGCAAGGTGAACGCCTGCGGGATTTACGTGTCGATTTTTTCCGCCAAAATTTTCTTACGCTGCTCATCCACAAATTTTCTAAGCTTTCCGGCCAGGGTTTTATCCGCGATCGCCAAGATCCTTATCGCCAAAAGCCCGGCATTTTTTGCGCCCGGCTTTCCGATCGCCACAGCCGCGACCGGCACGCCCGGCGGCATTTGTACCGTCGAGAGCAGCGAATCAATGCCGTTTAAGACCGACTCGATCGGGATCCCTATAACCGGAAGCGGCGAATGTGCCGCGACCACGCCCGCTAAAGCGGCTGACCCGCCCGCCCCGCAGATCACGACTTTAACGCCGCGCGCTTGCAGTTCCTCCGCATATTTGGCGGTTTCTTTCGGGGTGCGGTGGGCGGATAAGACGCGCATCTCATAACCGACGCCGAATTCTTTTAAAATCTTCGCCGTTTCATCCATCGTGGGAAAATCGGATTTGCTCCCCATCATGATCGCTACTTGAATTTTGCTCATTTAAATCTCCTTTATAAAAGTCACAAGGTCACAAAGACACAACGTCTCAAGCCGTTATAAATTTTTACATGTGACTTGTGACACGGTGACTTTGTGACTAACGAGCGTTTTGGCGCTCGTTTATCGTCGTCCGGGTCCGCCGGGGGTGGCACTGAGATCCCGGTTGGCCTTCTGCAAGGCCTTGGCCCCGATATCGCGTCGAAAGAAACAGTGGTCAAATTTAATTTTTTCAATCGCCTCGTAAACCCGGTTGATGGCCTGCTCAATGCCGGTCCCTAAACTCGTCACGCCTAAGACCCGGCCGCCGGAGGTGACAAATTTTCCGTCTTCCTTTTTGGTACCGGCGTGAAAAATGATCGTCTTGGGGTCATCCACCGTCGGCAGCCCGGTGATCTCATATCCGGTGGAATATTTCCCCGGGTAACCGCCGGAACTCATCACGACACACACACAGCTGCGGCGTTCCCAGCGCAATTTCTCACCGGTTATCTTTCCGTCGCAACTGGCGGTCATGATCTCCACCAGATCGTCCTTCAGCCGCGGCAAAACCGCTTGCGCTTCCGGATCTCCCAGGCGCACATTGTATTCCAAAACCTTCGGCCCGTCGAGCGTGATCATTAGCCCCGCGTACAAAACCCCTTTGAATGGATTTCCTTCTTTGGCCATGCCGCGGATGGTCGGTTCGATGACGCGGCCTTCAATTTTTTTCATGAGCTCGCTGTTAACGACCGGTGTGGGAGAATACGCGCCCATCCCGCCGGTGTTCGGCCCGATATCGTCGTCAAAGATCCTTTTATGGTCCTGCGAAGCCTCCAGCAGGCAAAACCGTTCGCCGTCGCTGATGGCCAGGATCGAAACCTCTTCGCCTTCCAGGCATTCTTCGATGATGATCTTGCGGCCGGCCTCTTTAAAAATTTTCTCGCCCATGATCTGATCGACCGCCTCCAGCGCCTCATTCAAAGCCTTGCAGACCACCACTCCTTTACCGGCAGCGAGACCGTCGGCCTTTACCACCAGCGGAAACTGGGCCTGCTGCAGAAATTTTTTGGCTTCGGAAAGATCTTCAAAAACTTTAAAAACAGCCGTCGGAATATTGCGCCGGTGCATAAATTCCTTGGCGAAC
Source organism: Omnitrophica WOR_2 bacterium RIFCSPHIGHO2_02_FULL_48_11 (assembly GCA_001805615.1). Classification (GTDB taxonomy): domain Bacteria; phylum Omnitrophota; class Gorgyraeia; order Zapsychrales; family GWA2-47-8; genus 2-02-FULL-48-11. The sequence continues at coordinate 822 of MHGP01000027.1, read as the reverse complement.
ACCTTGCTCCCCTCGAGCTGCGCGGCTTCGCGCGACGGGCCGAAGATCCTTAATTTTGCTTTTTCGAAATCGTTGACGATCCCGGCCACCAGCGGCGCTTCCGGGCCGACCACGGTCAGGTCGATCTTTTTCTCTTTGGCGAATTTGATCAGTGCCGGGATATCCGTCACCTCGATCGCAACGCACTCGGCGATGTCGGAAATGCCGCCGTTCCCCGGGGCGCAGTAAATTTTCTCGACCCGCGGACTTTGTTTGATTTTCCAGGCCAGGGCATGTTCCCGCCCGCCGGAACCGATGATGAGAATTTTCATATTAAAACTCCTATAATTGTCACCACGTCACCATGCCACAACGTCACTCGCAAAACCTTAAAAACTCTGCTTGTGACTTGGTGTCGTGGTGCTCTGGTGACTTTACTCAAACACAATTTTTCTTTTTATATCTTTTATGACTTTTCCGATCACAAAATTCGGCTCGCCCTGCTTCGCCAAGAACACCCGCACAGCACGGACATCGCGGGCCGCCACGACCAGCGCCAGGCCGATACCCATATTAAAGGTGCGGAACATTTCTGGGTTACTTATTTTACCTTTTTTCTGCAGCAATGGAAATATTTTTGGCGGCTTCCAGCTGGCGCGATCAATGACAAAACATTTTCCGGACGGCAGGATTTTCGTGAGTTTTTCGTAAAACGCGCCGCCCGTGATATGGGCGATGCCTTTCACCGGAAATTTTTCAAGTAACTTCAAGACCGGTTTAACATAAATTTTCGTCGGCGCTAAAAGTTCCGCAGAATACCGCTTTTGCTCGGCGAGCGACAAG
>MHGP01000026.1:8071-9238 GCA_001805615.1 Omnitrophica WOR_2 bacterium RIFCSPHIGHO2_02_FULL_48_11 | reverse complement strand
AAAGAGTTCGGCATTTTTATTTTTTAAGCCATGAAAAAAAACAAAGCCATAATTTTGGGCTGCTTATTTCTGTCCGGGATAGGATGCTCGTCGGAATATAACCTTGCCACCAATCAGCAGGAAACGCTGCTGATCGGCACCGAAAAAGAAATGAAAATAGGTGAGGCGGTCGCGCGGCAGTTTGACGATCATTTTACGATCAGTGACGATGCGGCCTTAAATGAACGGGTCAAAAAAGTTTTTGACCGCATTGTCGCGGTCTGCGATCGGCAGGAATTGGTATATACCGTTAAGGTAATCGATGAGGATAAGATGAACGCGGTGAGTCTCCCGGGCGGATACGTGTATATTTATAAAGGGTTGATCGATAAGCTGGACAATGATGATCAATTGGCCAGTGTCATCGGTCACGAGGTTGGGCATATCGCGGCCCGGCATGCCATCAAGCGTCTGCAAGGATCCTACGGTTACATGGTCCTGCAAGTCCTCGCGGTTGGGTCAGGGAACGCCAATGTCGCCCAAGGCGTGCAGACCGCGTATTTATCCATGTTCTTGGCGCATTCCCGGGAGGATGAATATGAGGCGGACCGGATCGGCATCAAATACATGAAAGAAGCCGGCTATGATGTTAAAGAACTGACCAATGTCCTTAAAAAATTGAAGGCGCAGGAGGACAAAGAGCCGAGCCGGGAATTGAGTTATTGGCGGACGCATCCGCATCTTTCCGAGCGCATTTCGTATTCCAATAAAGAGATCAGTGGTGAATTGCATTTTAAGGATTATCTGAATATCATGGGGAATGATGAGCCTGTACGCTAAAGTTCAAAAGAAATATTTTTTTATCCTGAGCCTGCTGGTTCTCTTAGGCTGCGGACAGTCCGGGAGTTTGAGCGGGGATCAGGTGTGTTTAAAAGAAAAATGTATCGCCGTTGAAGTCGTGTATAAACAGAAAGATGTCGTCCGCGGATTGCAATTTCGCACGTCGCTGCCGGACGATCATGGCATGCTGTTCGTTTTTGCTGAGTCCGCGCCGCGCTCGTTTTGGATGAAGGATACGTTCATCCCTCTGGATATGATCTGGCTGGATTATGCCCGGCGCGTGGTGCATATCGAAGAAAATGTTCCGCCTTGCCGGCAAGATCCCTGCCCGAGATATGCCCCCGCGCA
>MHGP01000026.1:5124-7998 GCA_001805615.1 Omnitrophica WOR_2 bacterium RIFCSPHIGHO2_02_FULL_48_11 | reverse complement strand
GAGTTTCGATTAAAAGACCTCAAATAATTGTGATATACTACTTTACAATCAATAAGGAAAAGCGGAATGCATGTTTTAAAACATATTTTTAATGTCACGCACTATGATCTCAATCCGTATTCCATCGCGCCGCTTTTAGTCGCCACTCTTGTCCTCATCTTCGGGCTCTTTTTGTATTTTCTCGAGAGAAAATCGTACTTCAATCAGACCCTTTTATATTTTTGTCTGGCCTCCGCCACCTGGCTTTACAGCTGCGTTTTGATCTTAAATTCCAGATTGCCCGAGGTGGCGACCTTTTGGGGATATTTTCTCTATCTTGGATTTATTGCGGTGCCGGCAACGGTGTTTCATTTGTCTTCCAGCTTGACGGAAAAGTATCCCGACCAGAAAAAGATCGTGGCAGCGAATTACATCCTGGCCCTTTTGCTGATCCCTCTGTGCCAGAACCCTTATTTCTTTTTTGATATCAAGAAAGAGAGTTACGGATTTTATCCGATGGCCGGATTTTTGCAGCCGGTCCTGGTGGCTTTCTTTATTTTGTGTTTTCTGGGAAGTTTTTTCAACCTGCTCCGGCATCATTTTTCCTTGAGCGATCCGGAAGAGCGGCAGCGGACAAAATTGTTCACTTTCAGTTTCGTGGTCCTGCTTTTTAGCGCCATGGACCTCAGCGCGACTTATGATTATTATTTGTATCCGTCGGGATTTATCGCTTTTTTGGGATTCATGATAGGGATCACCTGTTTCAAATTCATGTTCTATGCCACGAAGGTGGAGCGGCACGCCCAGGAATTGGAGAGCGAAGTGGCGCTTAAGACCCGTGAACTTTCCAACGTGGTCGAAGAACTGCGGGCCACCCAGCTGCATCTTTTGGAGGCCGGCAAGAAATCCGCCCTGGCGAGTCTCAGCGCCGGTATCTTGCACCAGATCAGCCAGCCCATCACGGCGATCCACGGCTTTGTCCGTTTTATCAAAAAGGAAATGAAAGAAAGCGATACGTTTTATAAACCCATTTGTCATATCGAAGAACAATCCGTTTATATTAAACAAATGCTGGAAGACCTTATGAATTTAGTCCGGCACCGGGATATTAAAAAAGAGAAATTAGACGTGAATGTCGTCATCAAACGGGCGATGAATCTCTTGACGGATGAATTGCGGATCCGCCGGGTCAATTGGGACATGCATCTCGCCGAAGAAATGCCGCTGCTTTATGCCGACAGTGTGCATCTGCAGCAGATCTTTATGAATTTTGTGATCAATTCGTTGCAGATTTTTGAACAGCTGCCGCGCGGGGCCCAGCGGTATCTTAAGATCACTTCTCAATTTGATAATCGGAACAAGGAAATCCTTGTTCTTTTTGAGGATACCGGCCCCAGCTTGTCGGAAGAAGAGAGAAAGATCATGGTCGAGCCGTTTTTTTCCACTCAATCGAAAGCGTCTGACATCGGTTTGGCCTTGTGCCAGGATCTGATCGCCGAACACGGGGGGCGCATGGAAGTGGAGAGTAAGGGAGGGCAGGGCAGGCTTTTTGTTTTGAGATTTCCATTTGCTGCGACCGACAGCGAAGAGATCAGGGTAGGTTAAAAAGGCATGGGCAGGTTGCCGGGTTTGTTGTATACTTTTATTGAGTAAAGCCGAGGAGGCAAGTCTATGACTAGACTCAAGATATTGGTGGTGGACGATAAAAAAGTTATCGGTGATCTTTTTGATTTTACTTTAGGTTACGGCGGACATTTGATCACGGTTGTCAGCAGCGCCAGAGAGGCTATCGAGGTCTTGAAAACGCAAGATTTTGATATCGCCTTTGTGGATATCGTTATGCCGGAAAAGGATGGGGTGGAGCTGCTCAGAGAAGTTCGTATCCTTTCGCCCCGCTTGCCGATCGTGATGATGAGCGGCTATTCCGTTGATGAAAAGAAAGAAAAAGCCAGAGAATTAGGCGCCATTACCTGCCTTAAAAAACCCTTCGAAATCGACGACGTTAAGAAAATCATCAAATCAACGATTGGAAAAGAAGCATAACGAAGTCACTCGGTCACAAAGTCACAATGTCACCAGTTGTTTCTAATTTGTCTGGTAACTTGGTGACGGAGTGACTTGGTGACTTACTTTTTTGGCTTATAAATATGCGTGCTGTGGCCGAAGAAGCTGTCGGCCGATTCCATGATGGTTTCGGAGATGGTAGGATGAGGATGGATACTGAGTTTGATGTCTGCGGCGACGGACCCCATTTCGATCGCCAACACCCCTTCGGCAATTAATTCGCCCGCCCCCACGCCGACAATCGCCATGCCTAAGACGCGCTGGGTTTCGGGATCGATCAATAACTTGGTCAGACCATCCGTACGGTTGAGCGTGATGGCGCGCCCGGAAGCCCCCCAGGGAAATTTCACCACTTCGACGTTACGGTCTTGTTTTTTCGCTTCGGTTTCAGTCAAGCCGCACCAGGCAATTTCGGGGTCGGTAAAAACAACCGCCGGGATCGCGTTCGGTTCAAAGGCGACCTTATGTCCGGCGATCGCTTCGGTCGCCACGCGCCCTTCGTGCGAGGCCTTGTGCGCCAGCATGGGCTCGCCGGCAATATCGCCGATGGCATAAATTTTAGGATCGGTTGTCTGGCGTTGGGCATTGACCGTCACAAATCCGCGCTCATTCACCTGCACCTGGGTGTTTTCCAGTCCCAAATTCTTTGAATTGGGCCGCCGGCCGATGGCGACCAAAACCTTGTCGAATTCTTCCGCTGAAGTTTTTCCTTCTTTGTCTTCGAACGTGACCTTGATCCCTTGGTTTGTTTGTTCCATTTTGGTGACTTTGGTCTCCAGGCGAATGGATTTTAATAAGTGGTTCAGGCGTTTTTCCAAAATATTTACTAAA
>MHGP01000026.1:0-5096 GCA_001805615.1 Omnitrophica WOR_2 bacterium RIFCSPHIGHO2_02_FULL_48_11 | reverse complement strand
GGGTCATTTCCACGACCGAAACCTGGCTGCCCAATTCCGAATACACTGTGCCCAGTTCGAGACCGATATAGCCGCCTCCCACCACCAAAAGCCTTGGCGGGATGTCGGCCATCTCGAGCGCTGTGGTGGAATCCAGAATGCGCGGGGATTGCGGAGCAAAGGGAAGGGCGATCGGATGAGAACCGGTCGCTAAAATGGCATGATCAAAAGTCAGCTGCATTTCTGTCCCGTCGTGCTTCTTGATCTTTACAGAATTGGAATTCAGGAAGGTCGCCTGGCCTTGGATAAAATTGATTTTTCGCTGTTTGCAAAGCTGTCCTAATCCGTCGGTCAAGCGGGTCACGACACTTTCTTTCCATTCGCGGACCTTATTGATATGAATTTTAGGCTGGGAAAATTCAACGCCCAATTCTTTGGCTTCGCGGGATTCCGAAAGAACTCTGGCCACATGCAAAAGGGCCTTGGAAGGGATACAGCCACGGAAAAGGCATACGCCGCCGGGATTTTTTTCCATATCCACCAGTGTGACGTCCAATTTAAGGTCATTGGCGTGGAAGGCTGCGGCATAACCGCCCGGCCCGCCGCCGATCACTAAGAGTTGAGTGTGTGTAGACATAATTTTTTTATTAGCTGTCAGTCGTCAGCTATCTGCTTTCAGTCTTTGGCTGATTGCTGTTAGCTGAGAGCTGAAAGCTCATTTATCCAGTTCCATAATAAACGGCTGTTGAATCGCATCGCAGATCCAGCGTAAAAACCTTGCGCCGTCCGCTCCATCGATCACGCGATGGTCATAAGATAAGGAAAGCGGCAGCATGAGTCGCGGAGTAAATTGGCCGTTATTTCCATAAACCGGCTCCCATTGTCCTCGGGAAACCCCTAAAATGGCGACTTCCGGCCAATTCACAATCGGGGTAAAGCATGTCCCGCCGATCCCGCCCAAATTCGTCAGGGTGAAGCATCCGCCGTGCATTTCTTCCAGGGTCGTCTTTTTGTTGCGGGCGCGTTCCGCGATCTCGGTCAATTCATCGGCAATTTGTATGATACTTTTTTGATCGACATCGCGCACCACCGGGACAAGCAGCCCGCGGTCCGTATCGATCGCCACGCCGATGTGATAATATTTTTTATAAATGATTTCATGGGTGTTCATGTCGAGGCTCGCATTGAATTGCGGAAAGGCCTTGAGGGCCGACGCCATGACTTTCATGATAAACGGAGTGATCGTTACTTTTTTATCTTGGGTGGAAATGCTTTTGCGCAACTTTTCCAATTCCGAGATATCGGTTTTATCAAATTGTGTGACATGGGGGATCATCGTCCAGGCATGGCTCAAATGTTCCGTGGTCTTGCGGCGGATATTGTTCATCGGTTTGCGTTCGATCTGTCCCCATTTGGAAAAATCAGGAAGCGGTTGGGGCGTGACGCTGCCGCCGCGGGCGATAGCACCGGTATTGAGGGCCTTGGCAAAAGCTTTAACATCGCTGATGGAAATTCGTCCCCCGAGACCGCTGCCGGGAACTTGAGTGACATCGATGCCGATTTCCCGGGCCAGGGCACGTACCGACGGGGCAGCCGGGACATCCCCGCCAAATTTACGTTGTAACTTTGGCGAGGCCTCGCCAACTGCTTGCGGCAGTTGGCGGGTTTCGCTCTTGGGTGTCTCAACCGGTGCGGGCTGAGTTTCAACTTTAGCATGAGCCGCAGGAGCAGCAGATGGTGTTGTCGCTGCGCTGGCGCCGGCCTCGAGACGCAGCACCACTTGGCCGACGTTAACCTGGTCGCCTTCTTTGATCAAAATTTCTTTGATGACACCGGCGACAGAAGCGGGGACTTCGATCGAGGCCTTATCGGTTTCGATCTCAATTAAAGTTTGTCCTTTGGTCACTGCGGCACCGACCTTAACCGTCACGCGCACCGCCGTGCCGCCTTTGATATTTTCACCTAATTCCGGGAGTTTAAAATCGGTTAACATAGGAGTCTTCCTTAAAGTCACAAGGTCACACGTCATATGGTCACAAGTTTCAAGTTTTTACGTGTGACTTTGTGGCATTGTGACATTGTGACATGCGTTAAGAGATCATCGGGTTCAGTTTATCAGGATTGATCGTTAAATTTTTTGTGGCTTTTTGTAAAACATCCAGCGAAATTTTATTGTCCCGGTATAACGCAACGAGTGTGGCGAAGACGATATGCCGTGCGTCTACTTCAAAGAAATCGCGCAGGGCTTCGCGGCTTTCGCTGCGGCCGACCCCGTCGGTGCCGAGGGACATGAGTTTTTTAGGAAGCCATTTGGCAATGCCGTCGGGTAAGGCCTTCATGTAATCGGACGCGGCCACCAAGACACCGTCTTCGCGGGATAAAAGCTGCGTGACATAAGGAACTTTTTGCGGCAGGTCCGGATGCAGCATGTTCCAGCGGTCCGTCGTCAAGGCGTCGCGGCGCAGTTCGTTGTAGCTGGTGATGCTCCAAACATCGGTTGCCACATGATATTTTTCTTCCAATATTTTTTGGGCTTCGACGACCTGGTTCATGATCGCGCCGCTGCCGAACAAATGGGCGCGCAATTTTTTATCCTTTTGCTCGGAAGATTTAAAACGGTACATGCCTTTGACAATGCCTTCTTTGACGCCGGCCGGCATCGCGGGCATGGCATAATTTTCATTACCGACACTTAAATAATAAAAAATGCTTTCTTGTTTTTCGTACATGCGCTGAATCCCGTCGCGGATGATGATGGCCAATTCGTAGGCAAAGGCCGGGTCGTAGGCCACACAGTTGGGCACGGAAGAAAGCAAAAGGTGGCTGTGGCCGTCCTGATGCTGCAGCCCTTCGCCGTTCAGTGTGGTGCGGCCGGAAGTAGCGCCGACCAGGAATCCTCGGCAGCGCATGTCCGCCGCGGCCCAAATCAAATCGCCGACCCGCTGCGGACCGAACATCGAATAATATGTATAAAAAGGAATCGTATTGATCCCCTGGGTCGAGTAAGCGGTGCCGGCAGCGATAAAGGAAGAGATAGCCCCGGCCTCATTGATGCCTTCTTCCAAAATCTGTCCATCAGTGGCTTCCTTGTAATAGATCAAGCTGTCCGCATCGACCGGTTCATAAAGCTGTCCGACGTGTGAATAAATCCCGCATTGGCGGAAGAGGGCTTCCATACCAAAGGTGCGGGCTTCATCGGGGATGATCGGGACGATCAGTTTTCCCAAGGCTTGATCTTTAAGCAGCTTGGAAAGGATGCGCACGTAAACCATGGTGCTGGAAACTTCGCGGCCTTCCGTGCCTTTATAAAATTCTTCAAAGATTTCTTCCGTCGGCGTTTGCAAGGGAGTGTTGGTCGTGCGGCGCTGGGGAAGATATCCTCCCAAGCTCTCGCGGCGTTCGCGTAAATATTTCATCTCTGCAGAATCTTCTTGCGGCCGGTAAAAAGGGGCCTTTACCACTTCTTCTTCGGAAAGGGGGATGCTGAAGCGCGTGCGGAATTCTTTTAACTCATCGATGTTGAGCTTTTTTTGCTGATGCGTAATGTTTTTACCTTCGCCGCTCTCGCCCAAGCCGTATCCTTTGATGGTTTTGGCGATAACGACCGTAGGCGCGCCTTTGAATTCTATGGCGTTTTTGTAAGCTGCATAAACTTTTTCCGGGTCATGGCCGCCGCGCTTCATCTTTTGCAATTGTTCGTCGGAAAGGTGCTCCACCATTTTGAGCAGGCGAGGGTCGGTGCCGAAGAAATCCTTGCGGATATAGGCGCCGCTTTCCACGGAATATTTTTGATATTGGCCGTCTACGACTTCGCCCATGCGTTTGGCCAGCAATCCTTCTTTATCTTTTTCTAATAAGGGATCCCAATCGTTGCCCCAGATGACCTTAATGACATTCCATTGCGCCCCGCGGAACAAAGCTTCCAGTTCCTGGATAATTTTTCCGTTGCCGCGGACCGGGCCGTCTAAGCGCTGCAAGTTGCAATTAATGACAAAGATGAGGTTGTCGAGTTTTTCGCGGGAGGCCATGGTGATGGCGCCTAAAGTTTCCGGTTCATCGCATTCACCGTCGCCGATAAAGGTCCAAATCTTGGAATCATCTTTGGGTTTTATGCCGCGGTCTTCGAGGTAGCGGTTAAACCGCGCATGATAAATGCTTAAGATCGGGCCCAATCCCATTGAAACAGTGGGGAATTGCCAAAAGCTCGGCATGAGCCAAGGGTGCGGATAAGAGGAAAGTCCGCCGCCTTTTTTCAGTTCCCGGCGAAAATTGATCAAATGTTCTTCGCTTAAGCGGCCTTCGACAAAAGCGCGGGAGTATACGCCGGGAGAGGCATGGCCTTGGAAGTAAACAAAGTCTCCCGGGAAATCACCGTTTCTGGCCCGGAAAAAATGGTTAAAGCCAACCTCATAAAGGGTGGCGGAAGAGGCAAAAGTGGAGATATGTCCGCCAATCCCGGCCTCAACCTGGTTGCCGCGCACGACCATGGCCATGGCATTCCAACGGATAATGCTTTTGATACGGCGTTCGATATCGCGGTTCCCGGGGTAGGGAGGCTGTTTGTGATCGGCAATGGTGTTAATATAGGGGGTATTGGCCACAAAAGGCAGGGTGATCCCGGCATCTTGGGCCCGGATCTGCAGCTGCTGCAGGATTTTTTTGGCTTGTTCTTTGGTCCCGTGGGTTAAAACATAGTCCAGGGAGCTGAGCCATTCCTGAATTTCTATTTCTTCGATTTCGGATGATTTTCGGTTAACGCCATCACCTAAACTCATAGATACCTCTTTATATAGGGTTAAAACAGATACGTCTCCAAATTTGTCTGGGTATTGTATTACGCAAAAGGAATAACTGCAAGCGGAAAATAGAGTAAGGGTCGCGGACCCATGTCCTGGTCTTAACTTTTGTCTCTCTGGTTGACAGTCCTTTTCTTTATCAGTATACTGAATCGGCCATTTACAGATTGCGGCCCTCTTTTCTGGATTTAGCCAACTCAATTTAAGGGCATTTATTTGCGGAAGTGGCGGAATGGTATACGCGTACGTCTCAGAAGCGTATGGGGAAACCCGTGAGAGTTCAAGTCTCTCCTTCCGCATTGACTTTCCTTAAATAAGTTA
>MHGP01000025.1:16059-20053 GCA_001805615.1 Omnitrophica WOR_2 bacterium RIFCSPHIGHO2_02_FULL_48_11 | reverse complement strand
TGGGCCTCAAGACGGGGCGACGGGGAGAGAAGATGTTTTAAGAGAATTGCCTGATCGCGTTGAACGGTTTTTAAGAACCCGACCTCAGGATGAGCAGGACACTGCGGAATCCACGATTGTCACTAAGATTCAAGAAGACTTGCGGGGTTATCCAGGTTTCAATTTCACAGCCCTGGACCGCGAAAAGCAAGCAAGTTTAGCTCAGGGGATTAAAGATGTCATCGTAAGAGCAAAATCTCAAGTAAAAGCCGTCGATGCTATTTTGCAGCAAGGCTCAGAAATTGATTTTGCTCGAATACCGGACAGCCGGAAAGCGATCAAAGGTCTTGTGGCAACAGTTTGGCCGATACGCGATGAATCTCCAAAATCATCGCAAAAAATTGATGTGATTGGGTTGTTTGAACTGCATGCTTATAACACCGCATTGGGGCCGACCGTAGACCGTATTTTACAAATCGGCTTAAGTTTGGGCCGACCAGTCGTGTTTGTTAGAGAAGATATCCGTGTTATCCCCAGTGTTCCCGCAATTCTTCAGGGCTATTGGGGAGAGAATCTTAAAAATAATTTTAGAAAAGAAATAACAGTTGATGAGCATGGAAGAGTTAAAGGGGGCCGTGCGACAGATGCAGCATATGAACATATTGCTCGTACTGCGGAAGAAAAACTATACACCCAATTAGAGGCAAGCGTGTACATACCTAACGACTACAGCGGCTCAATCCATAGAGTTATCCGGCCGTATTGGGACAAGCAAAGAGTGCATATTGTATTTGAACCATTTACCAAAGAAGCCTGGCTACATGGTTTCCGTGGCAGCGTCTTGATGTCTGATGCCGATACTGCATTCACCCAAGGACGACAAACTTTGACTGTGGATACCTTAATTGAATCAATACGTCATCAAGCAAGACATTCTGTATTACGCGATCGCGATCTGCAAAGATCAATTGAGCAGTCATGGCGCAGGCGATTCGGCGAAGCTGCAATCTTTGTCATTATTCGTGGGACAGCCCATCATCCTATGATGTCTCGTTTTGGGTTAGATAGTTATCGTTGGTTTAGTGCCACAACGAATACTATCACTCCATTTATGGGTGTCCCGAGTGATTGGGTTCTCGGTGAGTTGAGCATGCGATTAGGCCAAGGCATAGAATCGGACACAATACGTGATTTAGAAAAAGAATATCTCGGATATGAGAAATTAATCCGCCAGCAGCCGCAAGCTGGATTAAAAGGGATAAATACTGAGGAAGCCTTTGAGGCAAAGCTTGAAGAATTGGTTGGCAGAGTCATTCCGCAGGCGTTATTCAATCAGCTTTTGACAGTAATGCCGACTACATCACCACATATTATTGAAAGTTCGGAGCAGGCAAGCACAACAGGTCTCGGCGACGCGAAGATGTCCACCAATTCTGGTGAGACGGCACAGACGCCTGAGGCGGCTAAGCTGAGCTTTGATATGAAGCGGGATGTGCATCAGCGCCTGTTCCAGGATATCAACGGGTTGATGTTGACGCCGAGCGTGCATACGCTGGTCAAAGCAGGCGTGTTCGAAGAAGCGAAGTTTGGGACGATTGAAAATCCGCGGTGGGTGGGGATTCCAGAGATCGCGGCGGCACACAAAAGGCCCCATGAAGGCAAGCCGACTGACTACGACGAGAATTTGGGGAATTTATATGGCGTGTTAAGGACAATGAATCTGCAAGGCTGGCTGAAGATGCAGGGGAAAAATAGAGATACGCAGGTGATGTTGACGGAAACCGGCCGGGTGGCGGTGGCGATTGCCCGCAGCGGGTATTACGATGAGTTTGTGGCTGCAATTCGTCATTTGAAAAATTATCACAGCTATATGCGGACGGGCCCTCCCAACACAGCCGCGATCCATGAGTACACCCGCCTGATCGAAAAAGTCCGCCGTTATACCCGTCTTAATATCCGGCTCAAAGCCAAGAACGTTTTAAATACCGAAGAGTTAATCACGATTCTCAAAGCAGAGTTAGAGGAAGAAGACCTTGCGCAGATCGTTCCGGCCATCGTAGGTATTTCAACCGATATCAGAATCCATGTGATCCAGCGCACGCTGACGCATATTTATATGCATTTGATTGGGATGGTGATGAGCCCGACGGTTGTGGCGTTGGGTATGCCGGTGTTTAAAGATTTAGGGGATCATAAGATCGCCGAGATCGCGCCGGAGATCTTTAAAGCGTTCAGTAAAGAAGGGAAGCTTAATATCGCGGAATTACAAGAGGTCGATCACGCCTGGGTGAAGCAGGGGTTTGAGTTATTACAGACGCAGCGGATGGTGGTGCTGAATGGTGAGCATGCGGAGTTGACCGATCTTGGGAAAGTTTATATCAAGCGCGCGGCAGCGTACGGGGTGACGACTTCGTATTTACCGTCGTATGAAGTATTGGATGAGATGTTGTTTGGGAATCCGGATCCGTTAGGCATTGATGAGGACAAACATATCGACCGGATCATGGATATCTGGGGTTCATCGGGTGCGCACAAGACGTACTTGGGCGAGTTTGATGCAGCGACGGGCGAGATCACGAAGGACGGGGTGTTGAGTATCGTACGGCAGCAATTTCATGAGATGCCGTTAGGGGAACAATCGCTTGGGTTCTTTACGATGGGCGCCGGAGACGGGCATCTGGTGGCGGATAGTGTGCGTTACATCTTGAAATACACCAACCGCGGCAAGAATTTAAAGACGCATCCGTTGGTGGTGGTGTCGTCGGATTACAGCCATCAGTCACTGGGCCGGGAACGGGCCACGTTGCAGGAATTTGCGGATGTGGAAGGGTTGCATATTGTGGTGATGTGGGGCGATGTGACAGACAGCGAGCGGTTCAATGCGGATTTGAAGAAAGAGTTGGCGCAGTTGAATGTTGTAACCGTGAATGCGGCTACGGGCGAGGCTATGCGGGTGGATATGAGCGGGCGGGATATGAATGATTTTATCCATACGGAAGAATTCATTCCGCATGAGCGGTCGTTAAAGATTCATGACGAGGCCGAGGCGCGTAAGATCATCCGCAATGCTCTGGCGCGGGTTGACCGGGATGTGTTGTTGGAAGCGTTGCGGCCGTTTGGCGTGACGGAACTTCCGGAAGAGATCGCTGATCTGACGGAGTTGGTGATCAATCAATTCCCGATTGCGTATACGAGCAGTAAAGAACGCGGGCGATTGGTGCCGGGGTATGTGGTGGCCGCGGATCTGGTGTCATTTTTTGAACGCTGGTCATTCTATGCGAAACACGGGATGCGGATCTTGGATCTTTTAACTCCGCGGGTGAATGAGCTTATTGAGGATGTGCCGGAAGATATTACGGTTGCAATGAAAGTCGAGCAGGTGTTGTCGGCGGCGTATTGGGGCACGCATTGGATCACGCAATATATTATGCCGTATGTGGAGTACAACCTGGCAGCGGTGCTGGCAGGGTTAAAGCCGCAGAACGGTATCCTTTATCCTCCCAAGAAAAGTGGTTTACCTACGGGCGTCTTTTTATCGTTGTATAAGAAGGTTGATTATGCCCAGAGCCCATTTCATTCGCCGGAAGATGTGGTGGCGTCGGTGCAAGACGCGTTTATGGGCGAGGTGAAGTATGAGAATGCAACGGAATTATTCGAAAATATTTACCATGAATTCAGCCGGATCTACGGTGAAAAGAACATTGAGGCCACGCAGAAGCGGGTGGAAGTGTTGCGGCGGCTGGTGATTACGTACTTTAGCGAGCGTAAAGCGATCTCGGCATTGGCGCATCAGATGCTGTTGAAGTTACGTTTGGGGTTGACCAAAGAATTGCGGGCGGTGGTGGATGATAAGGCAAATGAGCTGACGCAGGGTAAGCCACAGAGGTATCACAAGTTTGCGCGGATGAATATCGGAGATCAGCGGTGGCGGTTTGCACGGTTTGCGGTTACTAAGGTGGATGAGGCAGGGTTACAGCTGCGGTTAGGGTTTGCGGCGAATACGTTGATGGTGACG
>MHGP01000025.1:684-16026 GCA_001805615.1 Omnitrophica WOR_2 bacterium RIFCSPHIGHO2_02_FULL_48_11 | reverse complement strand
GTGTGGGGAGTGGGCCGGTTCTTTGTTTGGCTGAAGAAGAAGATCAAATTTGAAAGAGATCTGAGAACGTATAAAGCACATTTATTTAAGCAGGCGGTGTTGATTGCGCGGCATCTCCTGCAGCAATATGGGATAAATCCGGCGAAACGGTATGAACCGATGTATTTACCGATTCTGGCGGATAAGTTTAATGAACAAGGGTTGCTGCAGCCGTTCTTGTCGATTGAAAAGTTGGCGCAGACCGAGTGGCAGGACGGGACACGGGCCGGCCGCTGGCGGGATGTGGATGTGGGGTATGTGTCGATGCAATTGCTGCGTTTGGCGCGGGCGAAGTTATTGCCGTATATCCGCAAGTTCATGAATGGGGCGGAGGGGACGCCTTTGGTCTATGCGCCGCAGTTGAAGGCAAGGGTGTTTGGCGAAGTTGGGCCGGACATTTATTTGAAGTTAGAAAGTGAGACGCCGATTGGCTCGTATAAATTGTGGGGCGCTTTAAATAAAGTATTGTTTGTGGCGGGGCGGTTGATCGGCCGGAAGTTAGACCAGATCGCGCATAAGACCGAAGGGTTGGCTATAACGGATATGCACACGGCGATGGACGAAGAGCAGTTGGATGAATTTGTGTTAAAGCGGATCACGTTTATCACGGCTTCAGCCGGAAACCATGCGCAGGGTGTGGTGACGGGCGCGAACGAAGTGGGGGCGAAGAATTTGATCTTTGTGCCGAAGACGATTCCGGCGGTGAAGCGCGAACGGATTGAGGGGATGAACGGGAAATTGCGCTTTGTGGACGGGCCGTTTGACAATGCATTCCGCGAGGCGGTGTACTATGAATTGGAAGAAGAAGGGTCGATCATGGTCTCGCCGGCGGAGCCGCTGGTGATTGCGGGCCATGGCGGGGCGATTGGGATCGGGATTTTAGAGCAGACGTATAAGCTAGGGTTCCGTCCGGACCGGGTGTTGGTGGCGACCGGGACTGCGGCGTTAGCGGCCGGGATCGGGTTGGCGGTATCAAATGAGAAGACGCTTTTGGCGAGAGGCGATCTTAAGGTCAACCCGGATAAACCGGTCGCCTTCGACCATGCGATCGAAGTGGTGGGAGTGGAGACGGACGGCGCGGATGCGACGTTGCAATCGCTGTTACGCGGGTCGTATGTGGAGTTGGCCGGAGTGAATACTATAGCGGACGGTAAGGCAGTCAAACGGCCGGGACTTATTCCGTATTTAATGATCCGCTACGGCCATGTGGTGCAGGACGTGGTGCGCACCAAAGAAGCCAGTATCCGTGAGGCGATCCGGTTATTGTATGAGACAGAAGGTGTGGTGGCGGAAGGAGCCGGGGCGTTGGGTCTTACCCCGCTTTTGGAAAATCCGGAAGAATACCGTCATTTAAAAAACGTGGTGATCGTTATCACGGGCAAAAATATTGATAAGGAGAAATTGGACGGAATCTTAAAAGAAGGAAAAGAAAAAGCCGCTTCACCGGCCGAGGCCACCGCCCCGCAAAAATCCGGAGATGCGAAGATGTCCGTCTCGCCTGAGGCGGACCCGCTTCGATCGCACCCGCCTGCCGGCGAGGCAGGAAGCGAGGCGGACGAGATCTCGCCTGCAGGCGGGACGACGAGAGGATCGTCATCTATCAATAGTTTTAGCGACAGCTTAGATGTATGGCAGGCGCTGGGTCATATGGATTCAAGACTAAGAGATGTGTTGCTACAACGCTTAAAGCTCTTAGGTCGACATGATTTTCATGGTTTTCGAAGATGGTTAATAGATGTATTTTTCTTCTCTCAAATGACAAAATTGCAAGAGAAACCCGAATCCAGAGACAATATGTCACCCAAAATAGTCGTAAGCGTTCTTGTTTACAACGACTG
This sequence comes from Omnitrophica WOR_2 bacterium RIFCSPHIGHO2_02_FULL_48_11, assembly GCA_001805615.1. Taxonomy (GTDB): domain Bacteria; phylum Omnitrophota; class Gorgyraeia; order Zapsychrales; family GWA2-47-8; genus 2-02-FULL-48-11. The sequence goes on along the minus strand of MHGP01000025.1, from coordinate 14,149 downwards.
GGTATATCTTGAGATGCTGCTTGAGTCATTGGCGCATATTAGAACACCCAACGTCGAGGTGGTTGTTTTGAATAATAATAGTGATGAAGATCGCATGGAATCCATTTTTAGATTTGTTGATGAAATATTCATGCGTCAAGATCGCAGGGCTTTTACTCTGACATTATTAAGCCATAATGTGAATTTAGGCTTTGGTGAGGGACACAATATTATCATTGACTATGCTTTAGACGAAGCAAAAGCAGAATTTGTTCTATTTGTTAATAGTGATGTGGTGGTCGATCCTGATTTAATCGATCAATTGCTCGCTATATATAAAGAGGGTGTTTATGACGCCCAGCATGGATTTATAGCATCGGTACGAATGGGTATGGTTACGCCGCTTATTCTAAAATTAAGAAAACGAGATAACGGAGAATTTGAGAAAACCGATCATGTTTCTAGCTATGGCATGCGTTCCTTACGAAATCGTTTAGGAAAGAGCTCAAGTTATTTCCCCAAGGTAAATAACGAAGAGGAATTGCCGGAAGCAATGCTCACCGATGTTGCCCATGCGGCTGTTGTATTAATTCCAAGTTCTTCATTACGGTTGGTAGGGGCTTGGGATCCTCGATATTTTATAGGATATGAAGATTTTGACTTATCTTTACGTATGGAAATGATTGGATTACATTCAGTAGTTACAAAACGCGCACATGTTTGGCATATCTCTAGCACGGTTGATGGTAGCAAAAATAATGCTTATGGCAGTTTTCAGAAAATTAAGAACCATTTCCTTGGTATACGTAAGTTTAAAGATGTTTGGATGATATTAGAAACTGTTCAATATATATTTATCACTTTTAAACGCAATATCACCAGATTCTATTGGCATGGTATTCTCGCTGTCTTTAAAGGAATATGGTGGGGCATTACGGGACGCTTCTCTACGTTACAGGCACAAGGTGTACAAAGATTGGTGGTCCAGGACAGGAAGATTCAAGATAGATTTAGAAGTAAAAAGGATGTTGATTCATCCATTTCAAAGAATTCTAACTTTGATGCGAAGATGACAACGGAGACAAAGAAGACTATAGACAATAGACCAGAGACAATAGAGCAAAATATTATAGGGCCGCCCCAGTTTTTAACAGACCAAAGACCAAAGACTCAAGACTTAAGTCTGAAGTCTCGGGTCTCGAGTCTCGTAAAGTCAGTACCGTCCCAACTCACTCTACAACAGACAAGGCCGTTACAGCAGAATTCTGACCTTCCGCCCCTATTTTCCTCTGATAAGTTAAGACCGTTACAAATAGTTTTCAACCTACCGTGGCAGGTTGTTGAGAAACTAAGTCGTTTTATTGTAACGGTCTTAACTTTTATTAAGGAAGAAATAGGGACTGTACTGCCCTTGATTTCCTTAAATGATGATTTAAGGAATCAAGGACTGTCCCAGTCTCCTCTGAAAAATGAAGGAAAACTGGGGCTGACACCATCTAAATTTAAATTTGAAGGAAAGTCAGTGCCGCCCCAGCTTTCTACAGAGAAAAAGGAAGCTGGGACTGCATTGCCTTTATCTACAACGCAAAGAGAGGTAGGCCACCTTGGTGCTCAAGAAAAAGATGGGGCAGTGCTGACTACCGCTGACGACATAAAAGGTAAGTCAGTGCCGTGGCAGGTTGACAGTGATTCCGAAGTTTCATCTGCGAAGGCACCGCATTTTGCTAATGATTCAGAAGAAGTTGGGACTGTACTAACTTCTTCTAATGAAATTTTTGATATTCAAGGAGAGTCAGTGCCGTGGCAGGTTGATAGGAATCTTTTACATTCTGTCGCAGCGGCATCTCAAGATAAAACGGCTACGGTAACGACGCCCGTATCGTCTAATGGTTACGGCTACGTGAATTTAACGAATAACGTGGCCGAATTCCGAAACGGGCCTCGTGACCGTGACCGAATGGATACGAGACAATATTCCCGCCGTTTGTTTGTCGGTGCTGCAGCAGCCGGGTTGGCAGGATTATTGTTTGGCCAGAGTTTACCAGCGCAGAACCCGCAGGATCATGACGAAAAGACCAAAGAAGCCGCCCGCAAATTAGCGATCAGCTACTTGGAAGATGTCTTGCAGAAAAAATTACCGATCGCGCTCACCAACGTTAAGCCTCAATGGGAGAAAATCTTTACTGTCGCTTTGGATGATCACCCTGTCGTGAAAGAAGCGAAAGCCAAATACCAAGGATTGTTTAAAGACGACACGCTTCTCCTGGCCTTTATTAATCAGCTCATCGTTGGCTATAACACTGCTAAAGCAAAGACCCAATCACCGTATATCAACGATTTCGTTAATATTGAGATTGCGTTCATTTCTTTAGTAAAAACTCACTCGGAGAAAATCGGCAGCTTCTTGGCTTACAGCCTGGCCCGCTATACAAGAAATCTCTTTACGATACGCAAAAATGATAATAGCGCGGCTGAGAAAGAAAAAATATTTAAAGAAATGGTGTGGGCGGCTGAATTCACGGATGAAAAATTAACCAAGCTTATCAAAGCAGTCGTTGTTACCGCGAACGCGGTCATGGATACAGCCCTGGCCGAAAAGGATAAGCGCGAAAAATTCAATACCCAACGCCTGGCCGCCGTCAATGCGTTGAATGCCTATCTTTTAGAGAAAGACTACTACACGATTGTGACGCTCAATGTGAATTTGGGTGATGTCCTGCAGCTGTATATGAAATCGCATCGTATCGTTGAGAAACGTGTGGTCACGATCGAAGGAAATATGACAACGGTCTATGTGGCGAAGGGGATCGACGGCATCGTCGCCACCACTATGATGGGTCACCAGGTCGACGGCAGCAATTTTACCATGGTATTCGTGGACAGCATTGAATATTTTGTGAATGAAATCCGCGCAGCTCTCGCCGGCAAGAAGAGTGAAGTCCATAAGGATATTGAAAAAGAAAAAGAATTAGCCGGGCAAGGAGAAGATTTAGAGAAATTCCGAACAATCGTTGTGGAATTGGTCAAGAAAGAGTTCCCTGATAAGTCCAATGCCGAGATCCTTGCCGCTTTGATCACGATGACCGGGCTGCACGAAGCTCGCCATGCTGTTGACCGGCCGCTCATCAGCAACGAAGACCAAGTGACTTTGGAGGCCCGTGCGTTCTTGCAAGAATTGATTTCAGGGATCGCCCCATATTACAGTCTGAGCAAATGGGTGAAATTGGTTTTCCGCGGCGGTCCGCATGATTTGGCCGCCCGCCGGGTGTTCAATGCGTTGATCGTTTTAGCCAATGAGCAAAAACTTATCGAAGGCCAATTCGGAGACTTAAACGCGGTCAGTTTTGCGCAGTTGAATGCGATCGTGACCGCCATCGCCGCGTTAAAGAAAGAAGACATCGCCAAGTTAGCCCAGACCATTCTCGATAACGACACGAAGAAAATCAAAGCTGCCAAAGCCGCCCAACCGAAAGAAGAGAAAAAGGGCGACGCCAAGATGACCGTTGGGAACGATTCGGATTCACCTATTGTTAAAGAATTTTTTGCACAAAAAGAGGATGTATTGTATTTCGATGTCCGTTATCACAAGAGATTTAATGGCGATGATTTAACGGGACAAGCTCAAAAGGCTCTTAAAGATACTCTTCGGCAAATAGCCTCGGGCAGAGAAATTACTGAATTGGCCCGATCGAAATCTAAGGAGAAAAATATTGTCAGCGTTCAATATCAAGGGAACAGGGCTATTGCTCTTAAAATAGAATTAGGGTTTAAGTCAAGAATTGTAGTTTTAGCCATTTACAGTGGTAATCATGTTTCACAGATTGTTTTAGGACCCTATGCTACTGGTGAAAAGGCTCATAAAGGATCCTTTTTAACTCAAAAAGACCAATGGTTAGCCAAGGTTGAAGAGAAAGGCGCTGAAGCTATCCTCACTGAGATTCTCAAGCCCGATACGAAAGAAAATTTAAAAAAGTTACGCAGATTTAATTTGAATATCTTCGGCCAGGAAAATCTTCTCACCCGCGCCCAATTAGTTCTCAATATCCAAAATAATCTCCCGAGATTAAGACAGGTTGTCCAGACTGCGCAGAGCTTAAAACTCGACATGATTGCGAGCCTGGTACAACACGAAAGAGAAGAATCAAGCCAAATACCCGGGAATGACCTGCGCACGATCGGTTATTATATCGTTTACTTTATGGAAGTACATCATAACAACGTTGAACAGGCCGTCAAAGACTTAGTCAATGGCCGAAAATATGACGCAAAAGTGATGGCGGGTCTTCACGAAGCAATGCAACTATGGATTAACCTGAAAGAGAGAATTTCTCAGCTTATGAGAGAGGAATTCGGGCTTGTGACACCGGATGGCTTTGGCATTGGTCAAGTTTTAAGAATTTTTGTTTTCCGTCTCAAGAGTAGGGAATTATTTAGAATTATTTTGGATGCTTATCAGAAGTGGGAGTTAAGTGCTATCAAAGAGGATAAAGAATTAGTTGCTGTGATTATTAAAGATGAAACCAAAGAGCCACAATTGTTTGAAAATCTTTATAGGGCTTATAAGCAGGGCAATGACCATAAGGGCGATGCCAAAATGACGACAGATGAAATGAACCCCGGGGGTTCATTTGAGATCTCGCCCGCTCGCCTCGCGGCGGAGCCGAGGGCCTCGCTGATCCCGGTTTATAATATTCATTCGTCAGCTTTAATTAAATTAGCTAATAAGATAAATGTTCATCATGGAAAAGCCAGGGCCCTGCTTTTAAGACATGCCAGAGCCTTGGGAGAGTTAGAATCATATGTTCAAAAATTTCGTCCAACACTCAAAGCAGTAGCTTATACAGTTAACGGGCAAACGCATAACTCTTTTGAAACCGAGGATGCTAAGGCAATCGCCCGCCGGGTCTTACAAACGAAATTAAGTTATTCTGCTGAACAGACTGCGGAATTGCTTAATTTCAATGAAGAGCATGAAGCTATTCATCGAGAGCGGTATGCCCAGAATCTCTATTTGACGGATCAGGCGCTAGAAGAAGAAGTTATTCTTCTGGAACAGTTGGAAAAGAAATTTGATAATTTTAGTGCGCAAGACATGTTAGGCCTTTTCTCTGAAGCAAGTGCCGAACAACACTCCGCCGCTCGCCGTAAGCCTTTTGTTCAATTCTTCAGTGAAGGCGTTCCGGAACTGCAGATCTTTGATGTCTACTACCATTCCTCATTTAATGGAGATGAATTATTTGCCCATCCGGATGATCTCAAGACTTTAGGCCGTAGATTAAAGACAATAGGAATTCCCGGATATGATTTGGGGACTTTTGTTGGCAACACGCATGGCGGCGCCCGCAATATTGATAGCAGCAGCCATAATGGGAAGAAAGTCACTGCCCTTAAGATGGGCTTGGCCGCGCAAGCGAGGATCTTAGTGATCGTTGTTTACGCCGGCAGCGGCAGCAAGACTGACAAGGTTGAGAAAGTGATCCTGGGCCGTTACGCCTCTTCAGAAGAAGCTCACAAGAATGTCTTTATAAGCGCTACGGATCAATGGATCGCGGATGCCAAGGGTGATGGCCTAGAAACAATTGAGAACCAGGCGATACGACGCCACTTGGAGGCTCAGGGGAAAATGAGAGAATTCAACAAGGCGATCTTTGGCGAAGAGCTTCCTTTGAGCCGCAGGCAGTTGATCTTTAATATTGTGAATAGTCTTGGTGTCCTTATCGGGCTTTATCAAGCCGTCGATAAAGCGAAGGACTTAGGTACGGTCATCGCCAGTGTTGAGGCTCAGCACAAAACCAGCCAGCCGGTTCCGGGGAATGACCTGCCGACCATTATTTATTATCTGAATCGATTCCTTCGGGAAAATAACGGTGATGTGGTAAAAACTGTCCAATCCCTCGTGGAAGGCCGCAGCTATCCGCAGCAAGATAAAATCCAGAGTGCCTTTGACCTTTGGGCCAAGATTAAGGCCGGGGTCGTTATGCTGATCAAAGGTCAATTTAAATTGGTTGAGCCGGATACCGATAATTTAGGCAAGATGTTTAAGTTCGCTGCGCTGGAAGTTAAGAGCCGTGACCTGGTGGCGGAAATCATAGAAGGATTTGACCATTGGGTGGCAACAGCCCTGGCCGATGAAGATAAGGAAACGATGCGACAATTAGTATTTGAACTCATCGATGAGAAGACAAAAGTGGAAGGACAGGACAAAGGGTTATTTGCAAAGCTTTATGAAGAGTATAAACAGTATTTAGCAGCGAATCAAAGTTCGCCATCGTCCGGCGATGCCAAGATGACCACCGAGGCAGAAGATCGCAGCCTGCCTACATCGGAAGAAATTGAGATGATGGCCAAAGCTCATGTTCAAGTAGCGATTTCTCTCGTTTTATATCAATTGGCGGCAGACCTTAAAGTGTTAGAAGAAGGGGCCGGAGAAAATCCTGTGGCCGAACGAGATGGTGATGATGGTCTTTGGTATGTCACTCCGGAAAGAATGTATGAACTTTTGGGCGATCGCGCCGTCTTTGTCATTGATCAGATAGAAACATATCTCAATCGGGCCACTCATCAGGCCGGCGTGAAAGCTCAACTGGCGAGAATCAGGCAGCTCATTCAGGTCAGCATCTTTACCGATAATCCAGATGAGAAAATTATTGAGCAAGTAAGATTAATGATCCCCGATCCTTTTGAGGATACGCATGAGCCGCCCAAACGCGGTAACGGTAAGACCAAGTCTTCTGCAAAATCCGGTAATGGCAAGCGGGCGCTTAAATTAACGTGGTCTGACCGAGTCCAAGTGGAAGCAGCGCTGAAAAAGAAACCGAAAGCCCTGACCGCGGCCGAAATTGCAGAGAAGAAATTGGTAGAATTGGTTTTTGCAAATTGGGAAAAGGCCGGCTTTAATTATTATGAATTAAGAAAAATCCTGAGTGAGATTCTCAGAGAAAAGATCACCCAGGGTCAAATTGATCGTTTGAGAATCCGTGAAGTTTTGGAGAATGTTAAGAGAGACGCTCTCGCAAAAAGACAAGGTGGCATTCAACCACCTACTGGCGATGCGAAGATGTCCACCGAGAGCGGTCAAGCAGGCCTCACGGGTCTGTGGCCGCGTGCACAAATTATCCGTTATATCGAAATGACCGGCCGTGTTAATCCTGAGTTATTACAGCCGTTAAAAGATCTGCATCCGGAAATTGAATCCAAGTATCGTTCCGTCAACGAAGCCATGCGGCCGTATGTGGAGAGTTTGTTCCTCGACGGTAAAATCACTGCCCTGCCTGAGGAGATCAAAGATTATCAAATCATCATTACCGAGAAGATCAGTTTCGGCGCCATCCTCCTGGGCAACACACTATATATAGAGAAGCCGGTCCTTCGCCGATACATTCCGGAAGAAGTCATTCTCCACGAACGCATCGAAACGGTTTCCGATCACGCGACCGCGGTCAGCCTGACCGGCAAGCTTTTATCGCAAATGGCCGCGGCGTATGTTGAAAAATTGCATTACGATATTGTCGGATATCTGCAAGAGCGAGTTTCTTTTGCCGCAGAGATGTTTGAGATCGACAAAGACATGAAACATTCCCGCGCAGAATTCCGCCGCTTGCTGAATGATAATAGCATGTTTTATATTGTTGGTAAAAATAAACCAGACACTACCGATGTGGAAGGCCGCTTGATTGAGCTTATGTTCTATGTCATTGACCGACCGGAGTTCCAAGAAGGTTTTGTGCAATTCCATATCCTGCCGGTTATTCATTATTATATTTTACCGCTTTTGAAGGCCGCACAAAGCCCGTGGGCCGCTGCCCTCCCCGAAGCCGATGATTGGCTGGCCGTGCCGCTCATGTTTTTAAATAAAAATAAATTGATCGAGAGAGCTCAGCAGCTGAGCCGTATTTCAGAAAAAGCGGCCACGCTGGCCTTGGCGTTTATGGGAATGCGCTTAAGAGCGGATAATACTATTAAACTCGAAGACATCACCGGTCTTAAGCGTTTGAATCTCCGTGCAGATCAGGTCGGAAAAGTTAACTCTGAAGATTTGGATGGCGCGGATGCCAATATTCTTCAAGCCACGCGCATCCTTTTGTCGCGGGTCCTGCCATTAGTAAACAAATTGATGAATGAAAAAGATCCTCGCGCCATTATTATCGGTTTGGCGATTCTTAATGGTTTATTCTTTGTTCCAAACTATAAGTTTGCCTTTGCCGCATATCAACGCAAAAATCGTGAGGATCCTTTCGTAGGTTTCCGCCTTCAAGATTCCCAAGAAATTTACGATCAGCTGTTAAGGCAGATCGATACGTATTTCGGAACTTTTGAGAAACTAGGACAGAAAACATCCATTGATCCCAAAATGATCATTCAAAGAATTCTACAGCAGCATTACAAATATGTTCCTTTTACAAATAACCGCGTGTTTTCATTCTTGGCTTATTGGAACAAACTTTCAGCCTGGACCGAATTGTTGGAGATCGTCCGGTTCAATGCGGATCATCCGCAGCAGGCGTTGAGCTTTTTTGATCTGCTGGTGGGGGCTGAGCAGGCCAAAGCATACATGCAGCATATCGCGCAAAAACATGGATTAGGACCTAATTTTGTCACGGTCGATAATCATTATTTAGTCGGTTCCGCCAGATCTTTGTATCGTTGGGCTGGATTGTTGCCGCCGGGTGCGGCACAAGTCGGTCTCCACGGCAACGCGTCACCGGAGCAGATCCGCACCGATATCCGCGCGGCCCGCGCCGCAGGCCGCGTGATAGTGATGGAGGAAACCAAGCGCGGTGAATTTGCCGTTGCCGCGGCCGGTCTGGACAGTGATCTTCTGTTGAAAAAGGTTACGCCGGTTGTGATCGATGAATATTATGTGATCCGCAACCGTCCGGAAGACGGCAACCAGGAATTCTGGGGGTCGGTGATCATTGAAGAAGACGGGCGCAATATTCTGTACGTTTATGAAACCGCGCTGGCCGCCCACACCGCCGAAGAGATCTATGCCCATGAACAGATCGAGAAAGCCACCGGCAGTCATGACGAAGCGGTGACCATGACCGCGCAACTTTTCAAAGATATCGATGCGCTTATGAACCTTGATGCTGAACACATGAGCGATGCGGAAGTGCGCAAGCGGCTCACGGTTATCCGGCAAGCCAATCGTCCGGAAGCGACTGACCGGGAAAAATTAGATGCCGAAACCGCCGCCACAGAGCTTGTCAAAGCGCTTGAACCATTTATTTATAGTATCGTGATTGGATATCTCGGACCATTGTATGAGATCGAAGATCTTATGCAGATTGGCAGATTAGGGTTAGCCGAAGCGATGCGGTCGTTTGATCTCAATCGGGAAATCAAATTCAAGACCTTCGCTTACCGCCGGATCCGCGGCGGGGTGATCGATGACCTGCGCCTATCCAGAGGCCGCCATGGACAGAAGGCCGTGATGATCCCGGTGACCAGATTCGGAAAATCATCACCGGATAGCGATTTCGGTGAAAAGTCAGGGACACAAATCCTGGACAGTGAGGTCGAAGCAGTCGCCATTGAGCGTTATGTCCAGAACGAGGCAGCGGATGAACTTTTAAGAGCCTTGAGCGCTATCTTCACGACCCGCGAGGCGGTCGTGCTTTATTATCTTTATATGGCACCTTCGCCCAAGGCAGGCCAGGAAATTGCGGACATGTTGGGGATCGACAATTCTTATGTGAGCCAGATCAAGACGGCCACCCTGGCGAAATTACGCGACATGATCGAAGAATTGAAAGCAAGAGAAGAATATGCCGGATTCTCGGATATCGATCTCATTTTTGCTCTGGCCGATCGGGAGCGTGCCAGAAGAGAAGTGTTAAGGAGCGGATTGTCTAAAGATTGGTTAAAACCAGGGCCGGTCATTGAACCTAAAAAACGCGGCCGGGGAAGATCTAAAAAATCGCTTAAAGATCAACTGGATCCCAAACGCCCGCGCGATGCGAAGATGACGACGGAGACGGGAGACCGCGGCAAAGAGCAGGAGCTTGACCAGATATTCCATGGTATTTTGGATCTTGTAACTCACACCAGAGGTGTCGGCAGTTATACGAAATATAAAGAGGATTTGATTAAAGCTATTCGGGATGGAAAAAGTATTCAGGTCGGATATTTTAAGATCCAGGATTTCGCCGGCATTTTCAATAAGACTTTAGGCGAAGACTTGGCTCTCGGTCATCGTACCGGTGATACCGCGATTGCCGTGATCGGACCTCAATTAGAGAAGGCCTTGAACACCTTTCTTGTCCCGGTAGGTGTTGCTGTTCAGGTCTACAACAACGGTCCGGTCTATAATGTGATTTTCAGTGGAGTGACGGGAAAAAATACCCACCATCTTGACGCCATTTTTCATTCTTTTATTCCCTTCATAGTAGAAAATATCATTGTTCCCGCTGACTCGCAGTTCAAAAAAGAAGTTGTGGCCGGCATCATTAATTCTTTTGACGATGAACCTGCCATCCGGGCCGAGATTGAGAAGAGATTAAGCCCTGCGCAGTTCAATATGTATGCCGGTATTTCTTCTTTTGTCCCAGCTGGATTAAAAGCTAAGGCGAAGCAAGCTGTGGCAGTGGCAAACCGCTTGAATCGAGAAGCCTCCCAAGCTGCCAAATTTACACAGTTCAATTTCAATCATGATTTAATCGCTACGTTAATGTATGCAGCAGGTGGAAGGTTCATTCTAACAGGTTCCGGTCACTTTCCAGAGGATGATGTTCGCGCGCTCAGGTCGGCGGTCAAACGCGTGGCCCAAAGCGGGGTTGAGGTATTTAATGAGTTTTTGAGTCATGAGTTGGAATTAGTTGATTTGGTGGGCTTGGGCAATGAGTTTGAAGTTCAGCCTCTGAGCTCAACCAGAGTCCGAGAGCATTTTGATACTTTAAGTAAACGGTATCATCGGGCTGCTTCGGACAAAGAGCGTCGAGCAATCATTAAGGACCTGATCAATCATATTGCTGTTTATAAAACTGGCAGTATTCAACCGCAAGATAATATTTTTGTCGGTAACGATTTATTTAATAATGTGATCAACCGCACCGCCCGTGTCAAACCGCAGAAAGATTTTCACGTGGTGTTCCGCTTGGGGTACACCTCGGATGAATACGGTGCTGTGATTTGGGATGCCGGAAACGAAAGAATATACGTCCTGCGTATGGATGGCAACAATATTGGAACAATGTCCGCTCGCCATGGCCGCGAGGTCGGCGATAAGATCATTGATGATCAATTGGCGGTGATCAATCAGGTTTTGAATGACTCGGTTGGTCAAGAAAACAGATTGGGGTATGTGAGCAAGAACTTGCCGTTGCGGATTCAGAAACATTTTGCCGGCCAGAATTTGACGACGCGGGTCGATTATCCGATCGTTCAGTCCGAGATGAGGATCCGTACCAAAAAGGATACAACTTTAGGTCAGCAAACAGAACCTATACATATTTTGGATGAGCAGGGCAATTTGTACAGCGTGTCTTTTGACAGAAGTGATTCTCCGACGGTCAGGGATATGGGAGGCAAGACGTTGGCGCGAAACGATATTCCGGAAAATTTATTCGAGTTCGTCCGTATCGATGATTACACCCTTAAAGTAAAATCCCCATATATTTTAAAGATCTCCAGAGAACAATACGAGCAGTTGCAAGCCCAAGGCAAAGTTGAAAAGCTGGCTGTTCGCGTTGATACCGAGCCGATGATCTCTGTCGGTGTTGTTGAAATAGATTTGCGAGGTATCGCTGCCGCTGACCGAGAGTTGGATTTCAGCGTTATTCAGGGTCGCGCGGATAACGCTGCTGAGCATTTAAAGAACACGGTGGTCAAACCGTATCAGATGATCCATGACGGTCAGATTCCGTTGGATAAAATTGTGGTGAACGCCCGAGGTTTCACCAAAGAGCAGATCAAAGGCCTCAAGCCGTTGACGATGACACAGGCAGAAACTACAATCGCCGATGTCATTATCCTCCGGGCACAGACACGGGTTTTATCCATCGGCGGCGATGCGAAGATGACCGTTGACGTAAGTAATAAGTCTGCTTCATTTATTCTACATGATGTTTCATCCATAACCGGCAGCGGGCGGTTGTGGGCTAAGGATAAATGCCCAAGCTGTGAAAAATCCGAATCAAGGTTTTTGCGGGCTGTCGCTGCTGGCTTTATCGAGATTGTAGATACGAGCGAAGCTGATACAGCTATCTTACGAAAATCCGGGGAGGTATTAAAAATAGCTAAAGAATATCCGCTTAAGATGGCGCGTAAAGTTGTTGGATTAGAAACCTTGGTTGTGATGCAGGGTTATGTCATCGATGTGGACGGTCAGCTTAAAGATATTTCCGGCATGATAGCTAATTATGAGGGCGGAAGAACTTTTGTCCGCTTGTACCGTTATTTAAGTTTGGATTTGGTTGAATTGAACCGCGGTATTTTAGCAGTTCGCGAAAAGCAAAAAGCAGCCAAACGTGCCTTGGCAGTTAGAAATGGTTTTGTGAGAAAAGCCTTGCCGATAGTGATAGTTGATGAGCCAAAATCCGGCGATGCGAAGATGACGACGGGGATCTTGTTCTCGAACGACAGCGATGAACCGGAAGAAAATACGATCACCAACTTACCGCAAGTGGCGGCGGATCGCATGATCGCGGAAGTCCACAGCTTGGATCCGGCGATCATCAAAGAGTATCCGAATGTTATCATGCGAAACCGCTCGCTGGTGGAAAGCGCCATCGCCGCTGCCATGAACGTTCCAACGGTGAGGATCGTCGCGGATAGCGAGGATTTAAGCGGCGTCAAGGGAACGCAATCCTTCACCTTGCGGCTCGAGATCGAAGTCAACGGCGAGATCATTCCGGTCGCGGTGAAGACCGGCAACACGACCAGCGACCGTTATAATCATCTGCCGCTCAGAGAAGAATTGGCCGCGGTGCGTGGTTATTGGCAGAGAGGCCTGCGCCGCTATCTTCCGGAACCTTTGGTGAATGAAATGGTCGTCTTGCCGCCGTTCCGTTTTGCCGACGATGTTCCCAATGTGGGCGGCAAAGAAGTGAAATTGCCGGTCACCGTGTACCGCTGGTTCCCGTCTACCTTAGAGAGGCCATATCAGTTGCTGGCATTTCTTGCCCGGGATAAAGCCAGAGACGATAAGGGCTGGTATCTCTGGGATTATGCAGAGCATCGTGACCGACAGTTAAAGGGCAGAGAAGCTGACCGGGTGATCGTTGAGGTTGCTGCGGCGTTAGCTTATCACGCCATTTTAACAGAGAAAGGCGTGCAGACGATTTCCCATCTGAACTTGGCCGAGGATGAATTTTTATATTATGCCGGACCGGAAGGCAATGTGCAGTTGAAATTGACTGCGGCTCACGGCACAAGCGAAGGGATCAAGGTTCCGCGCTTTGTTTATGATCTTTTGGAAGTTTATATTCCGGTCCGCTTCACTCAGACCAGCCTGGAAACCTGGAGGATCTGGCAGGAGAAACGTTAC
>MHGP01000025.1:0-569 GCA_001805615.1 Omnitrophica WOR_2 bacterium RIFCSPHIGHO2_02_FULL_48_11 | reverse complement strand
ATGTGAAGCTGGGTCATCGCAGCATGGAAAGAGTGATGGCGCAGCAAGGCCAGCCGCATTTGGCTTGGCAAGTGATGGGCAAAGAAAAAATGCGCATTAAACAGGCCCTGCAGCAAATTTTAGGTGAATTAGAACCTAGGGCCCCGGCCGCTGTTGCTAAGCCGGCAGAACAAAAAGAAGATCCGAAAAAACGCGCCAAACGTTATGAAGATGAAGTTAAGAAAATTCATTTGGCCAAGGTCCGTGATGCGGCTAAAGCCAATGATGGTGCGGGTGTCGAAGCAGGTTTCCGTGCGGCCGTCGGGATTCTTGGCATAATCAGCGCTGATACGGAAGTCATGGCAGCCAAACCTGGGTTGGTGAAAGACCTTGCCGGCGATATTATTTATCCGCTGGCCAATTGGGTCAAAGGGATCGCGGCCCGTTCCGGTCTGGATCTGCAAACTCAGGCGCAGTTGGCCGCACAGGCGTCAGCGGTTGTCGCGCCGTTCGTTGCAGAATACGGCGATAAGATCAAGCCGGCGAAGCGAGATGAATTGTCACAGACCCTTGCTCAGTTAAACATTTCG
>MHGP01000024.1:10740-19775 GCA_001805615.1 Omnitrophica WOR_2 bacterium RIFCSPHIGHO2_02_FULL_48_11 | reverse complement strand
TTAATAACCACCAGCTTGAACTATTCGCGTTTGGCTAATTTGGACGGCAATGATTTCCATCACAAACTTCGCTTTTGCATGAAGAACATCAGAGCAGCAGATCATCAGAGGGAGAGGGTCAGATATCAGATCTCAGGTGCTTTTTGCGGCCTTTGCGCTGGCTTGTTTCTTTTTTTTCTGAAACGACACGAATAAGGCCGTTAATGCCCCGCTTAATTTCTTCATATTCATCAATCATATTTTGACTCAGTGCGGCTAAGATATAGTTTTTGTGCTCCATTTCGCGGATATGACTTTGAGTTTCGGCAGCTTCTTTGCGAGCAATAAATAACCCTTTCCGTTTATCGTCGAAATAGTAGCTTTCATTAGCTTCGGCAATGTTATCTTTCACGGATTTTGATGAACGTTCTATCTGACTTCGCAAGTTGTACAGTTCAGTGCGCGGAAGTGTCTTGCAGATCTCAAATATTTTTAGTTGTAACTGATTGGCTTTCTGCCAAATCCATAGCTTTTCATGGGCTGGTGTGATATTTTTCCAGCTTTTATTTTCTTCTGGTTTTCTGCTCTCTGAATTCTCCATCTGGTAATCTGGTCCTCTGATATTCTATAGTTTATCTGTCGTTATTGGCAATTCCATCACAAACTCCGCTCCGCCGTCTGGGTTATTCCGGGCATAAAGTTTCCCCCCATGATTCTGAATAATTCCTTGTGTGACCGACAATCCTAATCCGGTGCCTTGGTCTTTGGTTGAGAAGAATGGGTCGAAGATGTATGGAAGGTCTTTGGTTGAGATGCCGGGGCCGGTGTCGGAAATGGATACTTCGAGGATTTGGGGAATTGAGGAGTTGAGGACTTGAGTGTTGTTAGAATTTTTTCCTTTAATCCTTAAATCCTCTAATCCTAAAATCCTGGTGGTAACTGTAAGTTGTCCGCCGCTCGTCATCGCTTCAATGGCATTGAGGAAAATATTCATGAGCGCTTGACGGATTTGTTTTTCGTCAATTTTCATGACCAGATTTCTTACATCGCCATGCTCCTGGCGGACAGTGATGTTGTATTTGACAAACGCGTTGTTTAAAAGTTCCAGGGTACTATCGATAAGTTTGTAAATATCCGTATCCTGCAAATGGGCTGGGGCGGGCTTGGCAAACGCCAATAGGTCATGGACGAGGTCATTGATCCGTGTGACTTCATGGCCGACGATCCTTGAGAATTTAGCCAAGAATTCTTTATCGTTTAAACGTTTTGGAAGCTGCTCGCTGAACGTGTTGATCGCGGTTAGCGGATTCTTGATCTCATGTGCCACACCGGTAGCCAAGGTGGCGATCGTCTTTAATCTTTCCGTTTGTTCAACCTCCTTGAGTAATTTTTTGTTTTCTTCTTCAATTTCGGCGGGAGACTTGTGGAAGAAAAGTGTGTCAATAAGCCGCTGAATTCGATTACGGAGGGGGATGAAAACTATACCAATTAAAAAAGCTATGAGAATACTTAATATAAATGATTTATATCCGAAATAGCCCTGGACTATTTTTTCTGAAAGGAATACAGCGATAAAGTATACAATTGAGAGTAGTGCAAGAATGATTGAATAAAAAATTGTTCGCTTTATAACAAAATTGATCTCGACCACTTGGTGCTTAAGTGCTACATAAGTAATGAAAATTGAATTGATAGAAATTAAGAAGTTTCCGTAAGGATAAAAGTTAAGTCCAAATGTTGGAAGCCAATTGCTTATGCCACCTATGAATCCTAGTGCAGACATCGAAAGGAAAATGACATCTTCCATTGTTTCGGTCGAATGTTTCTTATAATAAGTGAAGAGTTGATAATGGGCTATTGTGGCGATTAACACAAATAGTACAAACGAGAGTAAAATCCAATGTGTATATGTATACCAATAAAAGGAATTGAATCTCCATTCAATTTTGGGAGTTAGTAAACCTAATAATGTGATTGCGGTAAAGAAAATTGCTTGTGAATATATAAAATATAAAAATGGTCGATTTTGTTTTCCAATGAGAAGTTGGATGGCATGCGCCAGAAATACCGGAATAAAAATTACTCCGATATAAGAGAAGTTCATCGCTTGATATGCTATTTTTTCATTTTTTGTTGTCCCAATTAGGAATGCTCCAATGCTCCAGATGAGCGCGGAAAATATGTGTAGTGAAAATATTCTGGCAATTTTTGACTTTCCTTTTATGAAAATAAATAATACAAGTGGTAGATAAATAAAAGTGTTTGATAGCCCCGATATCGCAAACGGATTAAGATGCATGGTTTTTGACCTTTTTTAATTGTCACAATGTCACCGAGTCACAAGGTCACAAGTTGTTTTAACGTTAGAACTACGTGTGACTTTGTGACGTTGTGTCCATGTGACTCGATAATGGAAATTCTAAAATAAATTCCGTGCCTTGGCCCAAGGTGCTGGTGACTGAGACCTTGCCCTTGTGGTCTTCCATGATCCCCTTCACGATCGCCAGCCCTAATCCCGTGCCTTTCTCTTTTTTGCTATAAAACGGTTCGAAGATGTGTTTTAAATCTTCTGGCGCAATTCCGCAGCCGGTGTCTGAAATGGATACTTCGAGGATTTTGGGAATTGAGGAGTTGAGGATTGCGGAAACTGTTAGATTCCCACCCGTTGGCATCGCCTCGATCGCGTTGAGGAAAAGGTTCAGAAAGACTTGCTTAAGTTTGTTGGGGTCAGCTTTAATGGTAAGCGTAGATGGTATATCGTATGTCGTATGTAGAGTGATATTGTGTTTGGTGAGCTGATTGTGTAAAAGTTTTAAAATATCATCGATTAATCTGGACATGTTTGTGTTCTGCAAGGAAAGGGGAGAGGGCTTGGCGAATTCAAGGAGTTGGGAAACAAGATCGTTGATGCGGCCGACTTCTTTACCGACCAGAGTATTAAGCTGCCGCATAAATTCCGGATTGTCCTTCTTGGCCGGAAGCTGGTCAAAAAATGTCTGAATGACGGTCAAAGGATTGCGGATTTCATGGGCCATGCCGCTGGCCAAGGTCGCGATCGCCTTCATTTTTTCGGCCTGAGCCACTTCCCGGCGCAGGTATTCGTTCTCTTCAGCGATTTCGGTGGGTGTTGCTTTAAAGAAAATTTTATCAATAAGGCATTGGATGCGGTTACGTAGGGGTATAAAAATTATACCAATTAAAAAAGCTGCCAAAATGCTGAGCATAAAAGATTTATATCCGAGGTATCCTTGCACTAATTTCTCAAAAGTAAAGACCATTATGAAGTAAAAGATAGAAATGAGAGCAATAATAATGGAATAAACAATGCTTCTTTTGATAGCAATTTCGATGTTAAGTAATTGATGCTTCAAAATTGCGTATGTTATCCCAAGCATATGAATTGGAACAAAAAAGTTTCCCCAGGGATAAGTAAGGCCAGCCGTTGCAAGAAAGTTGGTGGAGCCGCTTGCAACGCCGAGCGCTGCTATAAACAAAGCGATTATTTGTTTTCTCTCCGTTGGATAACATTTTTTGTAATAATTAAATAAGATTATGTAAGATAAAATACAGGTTATTATCCAAAAAAAAGCAGAAATAAAGAAAGCGATGTCATGGACTCTAAACCAGAGACAATTAAAAATAAGATCGACATTGGTGATTAGCTTTCCTGCAAGTAAAAGACATAAAAAAATGATAGCTTGAGCGTATGTGGCGAAAAGCAATAGTTTATTCTTACTTTTTGTTAGTTCGTGGACAGAATGATAGAAAGTTGCAGATATGAAAAGTACTCCAGAATAAGCAAACTTTAATATAGGAGAGGCAAGCTCTTGATTTGTATTGATGCCAACACAGAAAGCTCCGATACCCCACCAAAAACCAGTAAAGAGATGCAAGGAAAAAATTCTTGATAGATTCGTCTTTCCTTGAAATAAAACGAATAAAAATATTGGCAGATAAAGGATTGCTCCCAAAAGACCCGATATCGCAAACGGATTAAGATGCATATTTTCGCCTTATTTTATATATTTCCCCATCGTGCTCAAGATTTCTTCTGACTTATTGACTTTTGCTTAACCAATAGCACTAAGGTAGTCAATATTCTTGCCTCTCTCGTCCGTCTCACAGCGGACTCGACAGGCAAGTCGTTTTGTCCTCTTTAATTTCTTTTGGTTGTACAAAGCTCAATAAACGGATTGGAAGACAGGGATGGGGGTGGGTTTTGGGTTGTGAGATCCCAGAACGCACAACACATCCTTTTGCCATGTTATTTTGCTTCCTTAATATATTTCCCAACGGTTGACAATATTTCTTCACTTTTAAACGGTTTCACGATATATCCGCTCGCCCCCAGGCGCACGGCTTCTTGGGCGGTTTCGACCTTCATTTATAAACATCCTTGCGGTGTCCGATTTTTAAAACAATCACGGTGACCTTATTCTTCTCAATTTGATAAATAATCCGGTAATCTCCCATCCGGTAAGAAAATAAATTATGTAATTCACCTTTGAGGGCTTTGCCGCAATAAGGGTCCCGCGCAATCTGTTCAAAGGCTTTGGTGAATCGATCTAGTAGTGACGCGGGGAGGCGGTTAAGGTCTTTTTTGGCGCGGCTGGTAAAGACAAGCTGGTATCGCAGCTGGATCATTTATGCGCAGCCTTCTTTTTTTTAAGTGATTTCAACACTTCTTCGTATGAAAATAACCGGCCTGCCTTGATATCTTCTTTGGCTTTCGCGATTTCTTTCATTAGATTGGAATCTTGGGTGATCTCGAGCGTTTCCAGCCAGCTTTCGTACTCGTCGTAACTGATCAAGACGGCTTCTGGTTTACCATTTTTGGTAATAATGACCCGCTCCATAAGATCTTTGGTCTTGCGAATCAGGTCCAGTAAATTGTTGCGTGCTTCGGTAATGGATAGGGTGGTGGTGGACATGGTCTCCTCCTTAGGTAATGTACATTATTCTGTACACTGTAAGTATAGCGGAATTCCCGGGGGATGGCAAGGAGTGAATTTGATAATATTTTCTCGCTCATAACACATCCTTTCGCCATGTTATTTCGCTTCCTTAATATATTTTCCCACCGTGCTTAAAATTTCTTCTGACTTAAACGGTTTAACAATATACCCGCTCGCCCCCAGGCGCACGGCTTCTTGGGCTGTCTCAACCGATTTGTAGCCGGTAACAATGATGATTTTAAGTGGTGGATACTTAGCGTGCATGACTTTTAGGATATCCAGACCGCTTTTCTTGGGCATCTTGATATCCATGAGGACCACGCCCACGTCTTTGGCGTTTTTGAGGATTTCCAGCCCCAGTTCGCCGTTTTCCGCAACAGCCAGATCATAGTGATCCGACAAGATCAATTTGAGCGACTCGCGGACCCCTTCTTCGTCATCGATAATCAAGACCTTTTTAGTAGTAGAAATAGACATAGTAATCTCCTTATGGGTTTATTGGGTTCATTGTGTTCTTTGAGCTCATTGGGTTTTTTGTGTTCATTGAGTTCTTTGAGCCCCTTTAAGATATGTAATAAATTTTGAGACTAAACGAGCAATTTTATCAGACATGGCATATGTTTCTTTAAATTGTTTTTCATCTATGTAGCCTAAATCCAGGGCAACATATAGCTGACTTTGAACTTCTGCCGTAGATCCCTTAGCGATAAAAAGAAATTGGGCAAACTCTTTATTAGATTTTCTAGAAAATCCTTCTGCAATATTAGACATAATCGATATGGCTGCGCTGGTTATTTGGGATCTGAAACGAATATCTTTATTCATCTCGTTATTATTTTTAATGATCCTATAGAGTGACTTAACTAAAATTCTTGCCTCTTGCCAGGCTTGGATATCTTCAAATTTTTCAATTTTCATAGTTTGACTCAAGAAACGCTACAAACACTAAGAACCCAATGAACGCTTTACGAATAACGGTTTATAAAGAAACCGGCGTCAGCACACACACTGCCCGCAGGAGTTTGTCCCCCGGATTCACAAAATAGTGTTCCATCCCTGCATCAAAGTAGAGGGTATTGCCTTTGGCCAGGGAATAGGTCTCGCTGCCGACATGTATCTCTAGCCGGCCCTCCAGCACAAAAATAAATTTTTCAGATCCGGCAATATTCTGTTCCTTATTGGTCCGGCCGCCAGGCTCAATCTTTAGAAGAATGGGCAGCATACGTTTTTGCATGAGGTTGGTGGTCAAAATTTCATAGGAAGATTTTTCGTTGTGCGAGAAGACATCGCTGGCCGTCCGGGCAGCCCTTAAGTCCGGCTTGGGTTCTTTTTTGTCCAGGTCGCGGTAAAGTTGGGTGAGCTCGATCCCCAGCGTTTGGGCAATGGCAATATGCGACTCCAAAGTGCCGGTCATCTTCATGTTTTCCATACGGCTTAAGGTTGCCAGCTGCACGCCGCTTTTTTCGGAAAGTTCGGTGAGTGTCATTTTTTGCGCCTCGCGCAATTGTTTGATCCTTTGACCAATGAACATAATTCCCCCCTATAAATAACCAATAACCAAACACCAAAGAATAACCAATAACCAAACATCAAAAAGAACCAATAATCAAGAAACAAAGACCAGAAAATAACCAATAACCAAATACCAAAGAATAACCAATAACCAAACATCAAATAAATAACCAATAATCAAGCACCAAGGAAACAGCCAATAATCAAATTCCAAGTATCAAGAAATTGATTGGTTAATGGCTTCTGTCTTATTAATGATTGCCGAAAGTATTTTTTTTAATTCTGTTGCTTCTTGGTAAAGCAGTTCGATTTCTTGCCTTTTATTTTCATTAGCCTCAGCGATAAGCTCTAGCCAATGGATGGTTTCTTTTGCCTCTCTACGGCTTATCCGCATTCGCTGCAAAAAATCCTTTTTCCCTAAAGCATCATTAGCTTCTCTATAGTTGGCGCCGATGGATCCCGCGGCTCCAACAAGCTGACTAATAAGCCTCTCGTTAATTGGAGAAAAGGGCAGGGTTTTGCAAAGATGAATAACAGATTTAGCAAATTCGGTGGTTCTCTCTTCCAAGTCAAATTTGGTTTTGATGGTCATTGGTGTTTGATTATTGTTTGGTTATTGTATCTTGGTGTTTGGTGATTTGCTACCAAGTTTACAATACAATTGACGAAATGTCAAATGACTTATTTGGTAGTCAATATGTAGGGAAGTCAAAATTTAGAAAAATATTAGTTCATAACTCGTTTAGAATCAACATGTTACATTTTTAATAAATTATTTTAAATCAACACACTTGACAAAAAATCAAAATAGTGTTATGCTTGCCAATGTTGGATAAGGAGAAGAAAATGGATTTTCAACCTGAACACAAAAATCAAATACCGGAGCCGGCGCAGACACAAACCCAAGGAATTTTTTCCAAGGGGAACACGATCGCGATCTTTACCATGCTGTCGATCCTGGTGACAATGAAAGAACAATTGGGGCTGGAAGCAATGTTGGAATATGTCGAAAAATATTTAACCATCATGGGGGGACAAAATCCAAGGATGAAGTATGCCGTGAAGTATGCTTTATCTTTGATGAGCGTTGAGAAAATGTACCATGATGCCATCACAAAGACCTAAATACTTCTATCTCTGCCTTCTTGTTTTTTGGACGAGCGGCTTTGCCGACCCGGGTGCAGCGTTACAGCAGGGGGAATGGCAAAGAATCGGCCGCAATATTGAAGAAACAGAGATCACGAATATCACTCTGCATCCAAATCATCCCGCGACACTTTTTGTAAGCACTCCGCACAATATTTACCGTTCTGAGGACCAAGGCAATAATTTTAAATCCATTCTTTTGTTTTCCGGTCCGGAGCGGCAGGTTAATCAAATTTATATTCCAGCTGCAACCCCGGATGCGGTTTATGTGGCGACCGACGCGGGAATTTATAAGAACTTAGCCGGTCAGTTGTCTTGGGAAACGGCCCTCACGCAAGGCAGCCCGGAAAATAAATATTGTTTAGCGCTCCTGAGCGGGCCGGGCCGGCTTTATGCCGGGACGCTGGCTGGTTTGCTGGTCAATGATTTCGGCGGGCCCATCT
Source organism: Omnitrophica WOR_2 bacterium RIFCSPHIGHO2_02_FULL_48_11 (assembly GCA_001805615.1). GTDB lineage: Bacteria > Omnitrophota > Gorgyraeia > Zapsychrales > GWA2-47-8 > 2-02-FULL-48-11. Next base: position 11,740 of record MHGP01000024.1, on the reverse strand, counting down.
GGCGCCATTGGCAGGATGCCCTCAATCGCAAACCGATTTTTCTGATCGAGCAGGACACGCAATATTCTTATTTTGTTACCGGACATGAAGTATACCGGGAGAATAAGCAAACCCGGCAGCTCGACAAAGTCTTTTCTACAACAGCATCGGAGCAGGAAGCGGCGCTGGTCGAGGGTGAGGAAGAGGCAACCGTCCTTCCTAAACGCGAAATAAGTTTTTTTAAAGTTATTCCCGGCAAGCCGTCCCAGGCGTACCTCATTATAAAAAGCGGTATTTTTCTCAGTAATGATCAGGGAGCGCATTGGGAACGCATCGCCTCCGACAGTCTTTCTCTGGAGGAAGCAACGTCTTTAATCCTTTTGCCCGGTGCCGATGGACAACAAAGTTTGATCCTCGGCACAACAAAAGGGGTTTTCCTCTTCCAAAATAACCGCTGGACTCCTTTATATAAAGGAATGGAGACCAATCAAATTAATGCTTTAGCGTTTGATGGGAATAATTTTTTGTACGCCGCCACGGACCGGGGGATCTTTCTGCTGCAGGTCCAAGAGGCCTTGGCCCTTGCCAGCGCCCCCCAGATTTCGTTACCGCAGTATCAAAAAATTGCCGCAAATCTGGAACAAGAACCTTCCATCCAAAACGTCCATCACTGGGCGATCGATTATGCCGAGGTGCATCCCAACAAAATCAAAGGCTGGCGGATGGCCGCGCGCAACAAAGCGTTTTTACCGACGCTGTCCTTGGATGTGGATCGCGACGCCACGGAATATTACCATTGGGACACCGGGCCTAACCCCGATAAGTTGGTGAAGGGTTTGGATTTTATGGATTGGGGCGTGTCCGTGTCATGGAACCTGGGCGAATTGATCTGGAATAATGATCAGACTTCCATCGATTCACGTTCCAAGCTGATGGTAGAACTGCGCGAAAGTGTGCTGGATCAGGTGACCCGGCTGTATTTTGAGCGCAAGCGGCTGCAGGCCGAGTTGCTGGCGGCCGC
>MHGP01000024.1:7788-10708 GCA_001805615.1 Omnitrophica WOR_2 bacterium RIFCSPHIGHO2_02_FULL_48_11 | reverse complement strand
AGCCGCAATTTCAGGTGGAAAAGAAAATGCGCCTGGAAGAATTGACCGCCTTGATCGACGGATTTACGGGAGGAGAATTTTCAGAACAGCTTAATAAGTCACCAGGTCACAATGTCACAAAGTCACAAGGAGAGAAATAATGTCACAAAGTCACAACGACACAAGGTCACAAGTCGCGAAAAAAGAGCACAGCGGATATAAAAAGTTAATTGTTTGGCAAAAAGCTGATGATCTTGCGTATCAAATATATATAGCGACAAGGCTGTTTCCAAGGGATGAGCAATTTGGGCTTATATCACAGTTGCGGAGGTCTGCCATATCAGTCCCAACCAATATAGTTGAGGGTGCTGGTAGACAGAATAAGGGAGAGTTGAAACAGTTTCTTAATATTGCATTGGGATCGCTTTCTGAAGTCGAATATCTGTTAAATTTTTGTCTTAGGTTGGGATATTTAAAACAGACGGAGTTTGAAAGGTTAGAAGTTTTACGCAAGTATGCGGGTGCTTTATTGTGGAGGTTTTACAAGGTTTTATAGCATGTGACATGTGACTATGTGACCTTGTGACTCGAAATAAATAGTGGAAGGAGGTGATTGTTATGAAGAAATTATTGATCGCACTTTTAGCTGTTTTAGTGATGGCAACGGCGGCCTGTGCAGAAGCTGTCTTTGCCACCAAGAACGGCAAGAAATACCACAAGCCGGAATGTGTCTTTATTAAAGATCGCGAGACCAGCAAGATCGATGATAAGGATGCCATCGCCAAGGGGCTTAAGCCATGCGGAAAATGCATGACTGCGGGGGAAAAGCTGTCGAAGAAGGAGAAATAAGTAAAAGCTAAAAAGTCACAAAGACACAAAGTCACAAGGTCACAAGTAGTTTTTAAAGCCATTACGGGTGACATTGTGACGTGGTGACATGGTGACCTTTTCAAAGAGGCGTCGCACCAGAGGGGTGGTCAACTTGTGAACAAAGTTGAGCGGTGAAACGACGGAAATCGAGGAGCCCGGCGCCTCTTTTTTAAAAAACGTAAATGTTGCAAGGTCACACGTCACAAGTCACACGTAACAGCTTGTGACATTGTGACCTGGTGACACTGTGACCCATAATTTGAGGTTTAATGTCGTGCCCAGAACCGCCAGATTTTTAAAAAATGAAATGTGTTATCACGTGATCGCCCGGGCGAGCCGCGAGGTTGAGGTCTTTGCCGCAGACGCCGACTATCGTTTTTACTGCCGCTTGCTTAAGAAATATAAAGAACGCTTTGGTATCCATATCTTTGCCTTTTGTCTGTTGCCGCACGACGTGCATTTGGTCGTCCATGTTAAGGAAGCAAGCCGGCTTTCGCTCTTTATGCAGCGAGTTCACCAGTCCTATACGGCACATTTCAATAAAAAATATCATAAAACCGGCCGGCTTTGGCGCGGACGGTTTAAAAGTGTAGCCCTTGACCGGGACCGTGATCTCTTTGACTGCATTAAGTATGTGGAATTTTATCCGGTACGTTCAGAGCTCGTGCACTCACCGGTGGAATATCCGTGGAGCAGTTGTACTTTCCGGATTTCCGGTCAGGAGAATCATTTACTCAATACAACGATCAATCATAGGGATGCCGTTTGGCCGGTTTCTTCTTCCCCCCAAAGGCCCCAAAAGAAGAAAACAAGAGAGGTCAACCATCCCTATTAAAATTTAGCTCAAAACGTAAAAGTAAAAAGTCAAAGCTAGAACAAGAAAGTACGTGAAACACAAAAATCCATGCAAAAAAATAAACCAATCGTTAATCTAAAAAGTCGCAGCTATCAATATGCCATTAAATTAATCAAAGTATTGGACAGTTTGCCAAAAGATTTGTCGGCAGTTGTTATAGCGAAACAACTCTTGCGATCGGCTACTTCGATTGGCGCAAATATTGTGGAAGCACACGCTGCAAGTTCCAGGAGAGATTTTACCAATTTTTATACACATTCTCTAAAATCTGCCAACGAGAGTTTATATTGGCTTAATTTGTTAAAGGACGCCAAGAACATCAATCTCCCACAGTTAGATTTTTTAATTCAAGAAACACGAGAGCTGTCTAATATTTTGGCCTCCAGTATCCTAACTTTAAAGGGGAAGCATTAAATAGTTTTAACTTTTAAGTTGTAGTTTTGACTTTTTACTTTTTAGTTTTAACTTTAAATTTTTTTAGGAGGAACCATGTTTAAAAAATTTTCTATTCTCATTTTTATTTTTTTTGTCAGCAGTATGAATATTTCCGCTGCCGAAGAAATCAAACCGGCCGAGACCGAAGCGGCGGTGGAATCCAGTGATGCGGCCGCAACCCAAGATCCCGCGGACAGCGCGGCGCAAAAAAAGGCGGCCGGCTCAGGCAGTACCGACGAGGCGGCGAGCAATAATAACCCCAACGGCGGCAACGGTGGTAACGGCGGCGGACAAGGTGGCCCGGATACAACGACCGGCTTACCAGCGATCAATGCCATGAGTATTGAAGTTGAACCGAGAAGCGGGAGCGCGAATTTAGGAATTGCGATCGAAGTGCCGCCGGGGCGGGCCGGAATACAGCCGGGCGTTTCCTTAATGTATTCCTCGAGTGCGCGCAGCGGGCTCTTAGGGTACGGTTGGATTATGGAATTGGGCAGTATTCAGCGTTCAACAAAAAAAGGAATTCCGAAATATACCGGCGCGGACAGCTTTGTGTTTGGCCAGGGCGGCAGCAATGAAGAACTGGTTTGGGACCAGACAGCGGGGTTTTACCGGACCCGAACCGAAGGCGGGTTCGCCAAGATCGAATGGCTGGGGAGCGGGACAAACAGTTATTGGCGGGTGACCGATAAAAAAGGAACAAAATATTTTTTCGGCAACAGCGCCGATTCCATTCAATTTGATCCGCATCCGCAGCGGCTGGATCATATTTTTAAGTGG
>MHGP01000024.1:3690-7771 GCA_001805615.1 Omnitrophica WOR_2 bacterium RIFCSPHIGHO2_02_FULL_48_11 | reverse complement strand
GCATGGAAATTTTATGACCATCAGCTATAGCCGCGATCAGAATCAGCTGTATCCGTTGCGGATCGATTATACGGGAAACGCCAGTTTGCCGCCGTTTGCGCATGTGGATTTTATTTATGAAACGCGGCCCGCGCCGTATGGTTATAGTTACTGGACAGGATTTACCGTATTGACAGCTAGCCGTATGTCAGAGGTGCGAGTCTATGTGGGAAATGATTTACAGCGGAAATATAAGTTGGATTATCAATTGAGTTCTTCCACGCACCAGTCATTGTTGACGAGGATTACGCAATATGGATCTGACGGGACAACGGCTTTGCCGGCGATGAATTTTGCATACAGCCAGGGAGGCGTGCGTCTGGATACGCCTTATACTACAGTTAATCAGCCGAACTATAACGTAGGCGATGGCGAGCTTCATTGGGTGGATATGAACGGTGATGGACTGTTGGATATCGTTAAAGGAACAGCAAACAATTATCAAATTCATTTTGCGCAAATGAATAATGGGATAGTGAATTATGGGGCACCAGTAGCCGCAGTCAATCCTCCGCCATTTGATGCGTTTAATACGAATATCCGGTTTGTAGATATTGACGGGAATGGATTGGTGGACGTGTTGTATGGGTCAGGCTGTCCCTGGCGGTTGTGGCTCAATAACGGAGTGAACGGATATTTGCCGGAGCGGCAGTTCAGCCGCTGTCCGGGAGTAACAGTCGCGAGTGGAAACATTCTGCTTGTAGATTTTAATGGCGATGGGAAATTAGATGTGGTGGATGGGCGTGGCGGTAACTATCAAATTTTTTTAGGTATTCCGGGTGGGAATATTGATAATCCATTTCAGGCGGTGAATTCACCAATATATAGCATGGCGCCGCCAACGAATATACGGATGGTGGATCTTAATGGCGATAGTCTTCCCGATTTGATTTTGGGAGATGCGAGTTCCTATCAGGTTTGGATTAATAATGGGACAAATGGATTCTTGCCGCCTAGAAATTTGGCACAGCATCCGCCGGTGGATTTAATATTATCGGCTCAGGTAGATTTTATGGATATAAACGGCGATGGGTTGGTGGATATGGTGCGCACGCGGCCCGGGGAATATCAGCCGTACGATATTTATTTTAACGACGGGAATGGAGATTTTACGCCTGCTCAACTTGCCGTCAATCCGCCCCGCTATGGCTTTGATAATCTCAGCATGAAATTAGTTGATTTGAATGATGATGGGCTTATGGATATTTTGTACGGAAATCCGAATCAGACAGGGTGGATGGTGTATTTGAACAACGGCTTGAATGGTTTTCAGCCCGGGGTTGCATTATCGGTGGCACCGCCTGCGTCAGTTGATCACTGGAGTCTGATTGTCAGTGATTTAAACGGTGATAATCTCCCGGATATGATTTATGGATTTAGCGGATCCCCGTATCAGATGTGGATTAACAAAAGTGATGCGCTCAATCCGCGGCCCGATGTTTTGGTGAGGGCGGATAATTCTTTAGGGGCCGAAACGCTGATCGAATATTTAGGCGTGCCGGTGATTGGAGTCTTGGGCGCGCAGTATAAAGGGGCTTTGGGGACGTATGCGTTCCAGAGTGTAAAGTCAGTCATCAAACGGATCGTGGGCGGGGACTCCTACCGTACGACGTATGAGTACCAAAATGGCTTGTGGAATCATCCCAATCGCGAATTCCGCGGATTTCGTAAGGTCAAGGCGTTTGATCCGGAGGGGAATTACAGCGAAACCGAATTCCTGCAGGACGATATATATAAAGGAAGAGCACTGCGCCAGGCAGTGTATGACGCGGCCGGACATCTGTTCAAAAAGAGCGAAACGGATTGGATGAACGAAATCATAACCCCCGGGGTTCATTTTGTCTACGCCCGGCGGAGTGATAATTTTAGTTATGAATGGACCGGAGCGCAGCAATCAACGGGCAAGCGCAGCGCGCAAACGTTTGAATATTTGGAAACGCCGCAGTACGGAAATTTGACCAAGGCAGTGAATTTAGGCGAAGTGGACATGGCAACCGGCGCGGATATCGGCACGGACAGCCGCACGGTTGAGACACAATATGTGAGTAATACCTCTAGCGGAAATTGGCTGATCGGCTTGCCGCGGCAAACGGTTGCTAAGGATCACGGCGGAAATGAAATGCGCAAAAGCTGGTTCTGGTACGACAACAATCCCGGCCTCACGGATCCGCCGAGCCGCGGGTCACTCACCCAAAAAGAAGATTGGGACAATAACCCTCAAGGCCACGCGCTCAATCCTACCGGCCGTTATGCGTACGATGTGTATGGAAATTTGCGTTCGATGACCGACGCCCGCAACAAAACCACCACCGTCAGTTATGATGCGGCACAGCAAATGTTTCCGCTCAGCACGACCAATGCGCTCAATCAAATTGTGACGAGTGAATATTACGGAGTGAACGGTGTCGCTTTAAATGACGGCAACGGCTACCGCGGACTGTGGGGTCAGGCGAAATCCAAGACTGATCCGAATAATCAAATCGTGAAAACAACGTATGATGTGTTTGGCCGGCCGGTGGCCAGTGTTTTGCCGCTGGATACGATTGCCTTGCCGACGAGCCAATCGCAGTATCAATTCTTCAGCAACTATGTGAAAGTCACTCAGCAGCAGCGCATAGAAAGTGGCCAGCCGGCCACAATTGACGGGGTGGAATTTTATGACGGGTTAGGACGTTTGCTTCAGAAAAAAACCAAGGCCGAAGCGCCGGGTCAGTATGTGGTAAGCGGTCAGAGTGAATACAATTCGCGCGGGCTGCCGAGAAAACAATATCTGGCATTTTTTACGAACAGTGATTTCAACGTGATTGACCCGATAACACCGACGAATCCGGCGGCGACCGTTGATTATGACGCCCTGGGACGGGCGGTACGCACCACCCGGGCTGACGCCACGTATGCGACGGTTGAATATGGGGACTTGAAGACCACCACCATTGATGAGAACGGCCATCAGCAGAAAAGTTACGCGGATTCCTACGGCCGGCTGATCAAAAAAGAAGAATATCTGGGCGCGGATGGCCGGGACACGCGTTATCCAACGGCGCCGTTTACTCTTTACGCCGTGACTGAGTATACGTATGACAGTGAAGGAAATTTAAAACAGACCAAGGACGCCCACAATAATATTACGACGATCGATTATGACAAATTAGGCCGCAAGACAAGCATGGTAGATTTGGATATGGGCACGTGGACATATCGTTATGATCTGAACGGAAATTTGAGCTCGCAGACCGATGCCAAGAATCAGACGCTTGATTTTATTTATGATGATTTAAACCGTTTAACCAATAAAACCGATCATGCTGCTCTCAATGTCAATTACACGTATGACGACGTGAATGTTTTGTATTCGAAAGGGCGGTTGACCCAGGCGGCGTATCAGATAAGTGCGACCCAGACCAACAACACGCGGTTTTTTTATGACCGCATGGGACGCGAAGAGCAATCGACCAAGATCATTGATACCACCAGCTATGATGTGCGCCGCAGTTATGACGCCTTAAACCGTTTAAAAGATGTCACGTATCCGGATGCGAAAAAAGCGTTTTATACCTACAATGCGGCCGGGCAAATTGAGACGGTGAGCGCGGATAGCCCAACGAGTGGCAGCGCGACCATTGCCCGCGACAATGTGAGCAGTACTCAGGCGGATAATGTCTCGACGATGACTTTGCCGCATACGGTGGGAACCAACGGAACAAACCGGATGCTGGTGGTGGGAATTTCATTTAAAGAAGCGCGGAATGCGACCTCGACACGGCCGCAAGCGAATCAGGTAAGCTTCGGCGGACAGAATATGACGCTTATCAGGCGGGAACAATTTACCGATACGAGTTTTTATGTTGTGACGGAATTGTGGTATCTGGTAAATCCGCCCACCGGGACGAGCAATGTTTCCGCGCAGTTTAATACAGCCGTCGATGGTGTGACCATGGGTGTGACGTCTTTGACCGGAGTGCGGCAGCAAGCACCAGAGACGACGAATACCAATCGCAGTATTACATCCTCAGCGAGTGTGGCAATAACAACGTTGAGTGCC
>MHGP01000024.1:0-3646 GCA_001805615.1 Omnitrophica WOR_2 bacterium RIFCSPHIGHO2_02_FULL_48_11 | reverse complement strand
TTAACAGTCACGGCCAATAGCAACCAGACGTTGTTGTATCGCGAAATAAATTTAGGGAATTTGGTAGGGGCAGGAAGTTCGCGCAGCGTCCCAACGGCAGGGGCCGTGACAATGAATTGGAATTTTAGCGGTGGTGAAACTTGGGCGCAGGTGGCCGCTGCCTTTGCGCCGGCGGTGGGTCAACCCCAGCAGATCCCGATTATCAGCAATGTGGATTATAACGTTCATGGCCAAATCATCCGCATTGACTACGCCAACGGCAATGTGACAACCTACGTGTATGATCCGCAAAATCAGCGGCTACTGAATTTGCTTACGCAGAATGCCGCCAGTCAGGCGCTGCAAAATTTTACTTACACCTATGACAGTGTGGGAAATATCCTAAGGATTCTTGATCAAGCGCATACGGCGACGCAAAATTTTCAATATGATGAATTAAACCGTTTGCTGGCCGCGCAAGGCCAAGTGTACGGCACGAAAACGTTTCAATACAACGAAATCGGCAACATCACGCTTAAGGACGGCTTGACCTACCGCTACGGCGAGAACGGCGCCGGGCCGCACGCGGTGACGAGTTTGCTGAGCGGGACGTATGTGACGGAAACTTTTCGTTATGATTTTAACGGAAATATGATGCAGCGCAATCAAGGGGCGATGGTCACGGATTATCTTTATGACGTGGAGAACCGCCTCAAGCAGGTCAAAAAGCGCGGGGTGGTGATCGGCGAGTACGAATACGACGGGGATGGGGGGAGGGTGAAACGCACCGATTTTCGCTCGGTGAATACGGGGTGGTATAGTTGCTTTCTTGCGGGCACCAAGGTGTTAACCATCGAATATGCAAATCCCAATGACGCAAATGTAGAATCTGACGCAGAGGGTGCGCAAGCCCTGCGAAGCTCAACGCGAAAGCATTTGAGCGAAGAAGGGTTGCCCGAGACATTCAACAATGATTCCAACCAGCCTTCCGCTGGAACGCTTTCCAACTCCCGGCGAGAGTTGGCGGCGCTCGGTGCTCGTCCTCACTCTGTCGCCTCCAGCGACAACCCTGCCCGTTTGTCCTCGCAACGTCCAGCTTCAGGCGGTTTGGAATCTTTAGGGCTTCTTCCTTATAAATTAGTTCCCAAAAATATCGAGGACATAAAGATCGGCGATGCGGTTTTAAGTTATGATGAAACAAAAATGCAGAATGTGGTCTCGAAAGTCACGGAAGCGATGGAGGAAGAGGCGAGCGAATATTTAGTGATCAATGATTTCCTAAAGGTAACAGCGGAGCATCCGTTTTACGTTGCGCGTGCAGAAGTATCGCACGCAGCAACGTCCCGAGGAATGTCGTCCAATGACGAGGGGCTTCCGCTGCAGTATGTCCCCGCCGGCGAACTTAAGGTCGGCGATAAATTATTAACGTCTGAGCAGCAAGAGGTCGCCGTTCAAAAAATTGAAAAAGTTTCGCTGGAAAAACCGATCCAGGTATATAATCTGAGTGTTGCCCCGCGGGAAAATAATTTCCCTGGGGCGGCTTCGCGCACATCTCCTGAGATCGCAGGGGGAGCGCTCACTGATCTTTCTCATAACTACTACGTAATGTCACAAAGTCACAATGTCACAAAGTCACAAGATGTTACATGTGACCCGGTGACCTTGTGTCCTGGTGACTTTGTGTTAGTTCACAATAAACTCTCCTTTTACGCGGCGTATCCGGGCGGACGGGCGCTGGTCACGAAATACGTGGGGAGTTTGTACGAAGAAGACAACAACACTGGCCGGCGTAGCAATTTTATCTTTCTGGGTGGTACAAGAGTCGCGGCGGTGACGACGGTTGGGACGGTCTCAAAGATCCTCTGGTACCACGACGACCACTTGGGTGGAACGAATGTCATTACGGATTCTCTCGGAGCGAAGAAGGAAGTCATCGAATATTCTCCGTTCGGAGAATTCTCCCGCCGGGATCGCTACGGTTCTTCCGAGGAAACAGCCTGGTATTATTTTACGGGCAAACCTTACGACGACGAGACCGGGCTGATCTATTTCGGTGCGCGGTATTATGATCCTTCGTTAGCGCGATTCATCACGCCTGATATGGTTGTCCAGGATCCAACTGATCCACAGACGTTGAATCGGTATTCATATGTTTCCAACAACCCCATCAATCGGGTCGATCCCGATGGTCGAAGTTGGAAGAAGTTTTTTAAAGCGATTTTTGATACATTTAAATTTATTCATAATCCTGTTCAGTCAAATCCATTTGTTAATGGGATAGTCACAGGAAATTGGAGTTATGCTCGCGATATGGCTATTGCCGGAGCCACAGGTTTTGTATTCGGCGGTCCCATTGGTGCTGCAACAGCGATGGCAACAACAGCCGTCATGCGAACGCCGATTGCGCAGTGGACTACAGAAAACCTTGCACATTACTATTATGATAATGTCCTTGGAATGAGCCCAAGAACGGCTTATATAACGTCCTACTTAGTAGTGAGTACAGGGGTGAGTTTAGGAGCAGAAAAAATGTTTGCTTCCTTCTCTGGAGCAAAACCAGCGCAATTACGAAAAGAACCTTTGACCAATGAGGAACTTAAAAATTTACAAATTAATGGACAATATGCTGGCGATGAAAATGTTTTCGGCCCATCATTAAAAACAAAAGGAGCATTTGAGAAAAGCGATGTAAAGGGTTTAGTTCAAGATGGAAAGTTGGTTGGTAGCTTCCAAAAAAGAACTCTTGATGTTCCGGGCCTAAAACAACTAGGGGCTCAACATAGTTCTGTAAATGCACTCAATGCTTCAGGGGTTTCTGTAAATCCTTTTTCATATGCGACATGGGGCGTTTGTAATCAAGCGGCTAACGCAACATTATTAAACGCAGGTATCTCTTCAACGGTTTTAAACTTGGGGCCATCCTGGGACATGTTTGTAACGACAGCGGTTTATGGGAATTATGGCGGCCAATTGGGAAACAGAGTACTTTCAGGTGTAAATGCAAATCAAAATTATGAGGAATAACGATAAAAATGAAAAAAATATATATAATTTTCGTCGTACTTCTTTTAATAGGCTGTAGTTCTGCTATAGTCTCCAGTTCACAAACTATGATAAATAAAGAAGAAAGATTTCAAGGTAGAGTTAAATTAGGAATGACTCAAGATCAGGTGCGAGCAAGCTGGGGCGAACCTGATAAAGTTATTAAAAAACGAGGAAAAGATTTTGATGAAATTTGGATTTATGTCCCAAATTGGAAATTCAAGAATTATCTCTATTTTCGGGATGGCCTATTGATTAGGGGTAATCCAAATCCTGAAAATTTGATTTAACTAGTGACTCCTGAAAAAAGTTTGAAATATTTTCCGTAGTTGATTTAATTTTGCTCTTTCTCACACAGAAACCTGTAAGGAATCGTCCGTTAGTCTGATCCTTCGTTAGCGCGATTCATTACGCCTGATACGATTGTTCAAAACCCTTACGATCCGCAGACGTTAAACCGGTATTCCTACACGTCCAATAATCCCGTCAACCGCATTGACCCTGATGGAAAAAGTTGGTGGAAGAAGTTTTGGAAAAAAGCATCTGGATTCGTGGCTACCTTAGTCGGGGTAGCATTAGGTTTTATCAATCCATTTTTGGGAATGTTGGCGTATAGTCTCATAGC
>MHGP01000023.1:23088-44276 GCA_001805615.1 Omnitrophica WOR_2 bacterium RIFCSPHIGHO2_02_FULL_48_11 | reverse complement strand
CCGGATTTAGTTTGAACCAAATGCTATCAGAAATCGAGAATATATTTAAATTTAAGGATTTTGCGCCTTTGCCACAGTCTACAGTAGATGAAACGGTAGGGTAAATATTCCCCAAAGGCATTAGAATCAAAAGACGAACAAATGGAATTAAATTATGTCACTCAAACAGGCACTTAGTTCCAACTAAAATATCCTTGGCAATTTCTAGCAGTTGATAATATGTAGCTGGATAGCCGTTGGCTATATGTACATTATGCAAATCTGTAATATATACATCAAATTTATTTTCTGTTGCTTCAGCTTCCTCTGTCCCGGCTGGATGACTCGCTCCTAAAATATTAGCAATTCGTTTGATAAGAATGAGGCGAGAAAGTTCTAGTCTGGGATGTTTCTCATCGCTTGAGGGCACCCCATATACCCCAGAACCAAGCCATTCAGAAAATGAAAGTTGAGTGGACCGTGCAGTAGGAGGGCCGGCTGCTGCTATTCTTTTGATTTCTTCAGAAGAAAGAGCGCGCTTAGTGATTCTTAGGGCACGCGTTTCAACCCCCGGACTCTGAACCCCGCTAGCAAGAAGAAGAAAAGTGTACCTACTACCTTTGAAAATTTCCTTTATCACAGAAGGTGTCACGGGATTTCCTAATTCCAAGGTGATCTTCTTATCCCGCGTTAGGTCATCCACAAAAGATTTCATATCGACCCATATTCGTAGAGTATGAGAAAGATCAAGAAAACTAATCGGATCTTTTTCTTTCAATGCGGCGGAATAGTGACGTTCTAAGCGGTCATACTGAATCTTGATTTGCGCAATATTCATCATTAACCTTTAAAAATTAGAACCGGTAGCCCCAGTAGCATTTACTTTGAACCAGATGCTGCAAGAAATTGAGAATATATTCAAATGCAAATAAAATTGACATAAATATTTACATAAACAAACGGCAGTACCTATTTATCTGATTTATCTTAATCAGCATGTGTTCCCGTGTAATATTCTAAGCAAAAAATTATTCTAGAACCCAATGACCAAACACGCTTGGATTTGCTGTTTCATTCCCCCTGGCTTTTGTTTCTCTAAAACTTCTTTCTGCAGACTTATCAATTAAAGATATTCTTAATTCTAAATCCGCCACTGGTGCTTTTCTTTCAGCTTTTATAAGCTGATCGGTCCACTCAGTGACAACATACTCGTCTTTAGACACATATAAAAATCTTTTGGGAAGAGAATTTTGTTTTTCGGGAACAAATAGTAGCGCCTTATTTTCGGTACAAATCATTATTTTTCTATCGCATGTTATTGAAACAGCGTTGATCTCTGGAAGTATGCCATAACGCGATGACTCACCCATCTTTTTCCAGTGACCCTCAATAAAAACAAAGTTTCCTTCAGTAGCAATTAATTTTTTTGGAAAATCGATTCCTCCATCTCCACATCCATTGAGAAATAGAATAAAAAACATTAATAAAGAAGCCTTTTTCATTTAAATCTCCTTATGAAGTATTGCTTCACTTTCCGGTTCTTAATCCCGCGAGTACACTAAAATTGTAAAACAATTTTGGTGTGGTTACGAGCGGGAGAACATATAGCCCCAACCGGATTTGAACCGGTGTTCCCTGCCTGAGAAGCAGGTGTCCTGACCAGGCTAGACGATGGGGCCGAAAAAGGTCAAAAGTGAAAAATCAAAAGGCAAAAATATAGTGTCGCTCCGCGACTCCTTACTTTTGACCTTTGACTTTTAACTTTTAACTTTCAGAATATATCACATTTCCCTCAATGATGAAATCAAAAAATTTACTCCGCTCCCGCCGGCCGTTCCCTATGTTAATTTTAAATTTTTAGTTTCTAATTTCTCCGCTGAAACGATATACTGATACTAGATTTTTTATAATACTTATACTAATAGCTGGAAGGTCTAACCATATGCCGACTCACGTAGGAGTTGGGTTCAGCCAACATATCGATCCTATTACGGCAGCCCTGGAAGCTGCCACCCAGGCCAAAACCCAAGCCCGCCATGAAGCGGATCTGGCGATTGTCTTCAGTACGATTCATTATAGTCCAAGCGAATTTCTTCCCCGGATCCAGCAGGTGCTGTATGGCGCCAAAATCATCGGCTGCTCAACGGCCGGGGTCATCACCTCCCAGCAGATCGGCATGCGCGGCATCGCAGTCTTGGCGATCAAGTCTGCTGACACAAAATTTGCCACGGCCTATGTGGATAATGTGCAGAGCCAGGATATGCGCCAAGTCGGGATGACCTTGGCGCGCCAGACCGTGAGCGACTTCGGGCAGCTGCACCGCAAGGCATTTATCTATTTTGTCGATGGACTACTCAGCGATAACGCGGCGATCGTCAAAGGGATGCAGGAAGTTTTCGGCAATGTCTTTCCGATCATCGGAGCCGGGAGCAGCGATGATTTTCATTTTCAACAAACCTTTCAATTCTGCGATGAAAAGATCATGACCAACGCGGTCACCGGGTTTCTGATCGGAGGAAAACTCAATATCGGCTTAGGGACCCGCCATGGCTGGAGACCTTTAGGAAAACCGCGCACCATCGATAAATCCAGTGGCAACATTATTCAAAAGATCGACGGCAAGGCCGCCGCCACGATTTATGACGAATATTTCGGCAAGGAAGCAACGAATTTGCGCAGCACCAAGCTCGGTCAGATGGCCATCCTCTATCCACTGGGAATATTTTTAGAAGGAGAACGCGAGTATTTGCTGCGTAACGCCATCAACATTCAAAGTGACGGGAGTATTGTCTGCCAAGGCGAGGTCCCGCAGGGGTCAGAGGTCCATATCATGCTCAGCAACAAAGAACATTGCATCCAGTCCGCGGCCGACGCGGCGCTGGAAGCCCAGCGCAACTTAGCCGGCAAACGGCCGCAATGCGTGATCATCCTCGAATCGCTGGCCCGGCTCAAGCTCCTCGGGCGGGCCGCTAAATCCGAGATTGAAACGGTCAAAGAAATTTTCGGCGAATCCACCCCGCTCATCGGCATGTACAGTTACGGCGAGATTTGCCCGTCGCAAACATTAAAAGAAAAAAGCATCATTCATCTGCAAAACGAAAGTGTTATAATCCTGGCGATCGGATAATATGGATCTCTTTTATTACATTAATCCCCAGACGTTATTCACTATCATCGGCGGATTGCTGCTCTTGATCAGCGGGCTGATGACCTTTTTCTTGATCGATAAAAATCTTGAATGCAAAAAATTGCAAAGCGACCTTAACAAGCTGGTCCGGTCTTTCCATGAGATCGACGAGCAGGCCAAGCTCATTGTCAAGACCGACCTCGAGCTTAACAAGGCCCAGGAAGAACTCGACAAGCGCCTCAACGGACTCGAAGCCCTGCAAAAAACCTCGCGCCTGATCAGCACAACCCTTGATGAAATCGAAATTTTCACCCGCATCGACAAGTCCCTCATGATGGATCTGGGTTTTGAAAAAAATCTCATCCTCGTTTACGACAGTGCACATAAATTCAAATGCCGCGTCGATTTGGGATTTTCCAAAGAGGAGATCGAGCACATCCTTATCTCTTTGCAGAACGATGAAGAATTGCAAAGCGCCCTCAAGGCAGGGAACATTTTCTCCTCGGCCACCCAGGCCACTTTAAAAAACGATAAAATCATAAAAATTTTTCGGGTTGCGCATTTTGTTTTAACCCCCATTCTTTGCAAAAACGGCATGCTGGGCGTTTTGTGCGTTGGCAACCGCTCGGACGCCTCCGCCGTGACCGCCGGCGATGAAGAGTTGATCTCGATCTTGGCCAACCAGATCGGCCAGTCCCTGGAGAACGCCCAGCTCTTCGAACAGGTCTACCGCTCCAGCCAGATCTTAGAGTCCAAAGTGCAGGACCGGACAAAACAGCTTGCCTCGGCGCTGGAAGAAGTGCAAAAAATCAGCAAGACAAAATCAGAATTCATCTCGGCCGTGTCGCATGAGTTGCGCACGCCTTTAACCTCCATCAAGGGGTATGCCTCCATCCTCATGACGGGCAAACTCGGCGAAATTCCGGAATCCGTCCACGAACGGCTTGACAAGATCAACAAACATTCGGATAATCTCGTCAAGATGATCAACGACCTTTTGGATATTTCACGCATCGAATCCGGCCGGGCGGAAATGCGCTTCGAAAAACACAAGCTCGCCGCGCTCATTGAGAACGTTCACGACATCCTGACCCCGCAGCTGCGCGAAAAGAATATCCACTGGACCATCCAGATCGATGCCGGTATAGACGAAATTCCCATGGACCGCAATCAGATCGAACGCGTATTCATCAACCTTGTCGGCAATGCTATTAAATTTACGCCGCCGGAAGGAACGATCACGGTCACGGCCCGGATCGACGAAAAAATGGTCCAGGTCGAAGTGACCGACACCGGCATCGGCATCAGCAGCGAAGACCTGCCGAAACTCTTTGATGAATTTTACCGCGTTGAAAACGATATCAATCAATACGTAAAAGGCACCGGCCTGGGTCTTTCGCTGGTTAAAAAGATCATCGAAGCTCACCAAGGAAAGATTTGGGCCACCAGCGAACCCAACAAAGGCACGACGTTTCATTTCACGCTGCCTTTAGAAAAAAACATTCCCGACCAAACACTACCCGAAGGATCATAACCTATGCGCAAAGAAAAAATCCTCACTATCGACGACGATCCGGATATCCTGGACGTTTTACAGCTCACCCTGGGAGAGCAATACGAAGTCTATCAGGCTCATAACGGCAAGGAAGGATTGGATCTGGTTCCCGTCAAAAGCCCGGACCTCATTATCTGTGATTACATGATGCCGGTCATGAACGGCCGGGACTTTTGCAAAACTTTAAAAAAGGACCTGCTCTTGCGGCATATCCCGGTCATTATGCTGACCGGCAAGGGCGAGGCCAAAGATGTGGTCAGCGGCATCGAGGCCGGGGCGGATGATTATTTGGTAAAGCCCTTTGATCCGGACACCTTATTGGCCCGGATCAAGATGATCCTGCGACGTACCGTGCGCAGTCTCGACGCCAATCCCCTGACGCATTTACCGGGCAACACCTCGATCATGGAAGAAATGAATCTCTGCATCACCTCCAACAAACCTTTTGCCGTCGGCTATGCCGATCTGGATAAATTCAAGATGTACAACGACAAGTACGGTTTCGAAAAAGGCGATGAGGTCATTCGCTGTCTCGCCAGGATCCTGGTGAATATCGTCCTGGAAAAAGGCGGGCAGGAGGCGTTCGTGGGGCACATCGGCGGGGATGATTTTGTTTTTATTACCGCCGATGCGCTCGTCGATGATATTTCTCAGGCCATCATTAAAGAATTCGATACCATCTCCCCTTCTCTCTATAATGAGGAAGACCGCAAGGCCGGCTACATCGTCGGGAAAGACCGTCAGGGAAATGAAATTAAGGCCGGATTGCTTTCGGTGTCTATCGGGATCGTCAGCAGCAGCACCCAAAAGATCACCCACGTCGCCCAGATCAGCGAGATCGGCGCTGAATTAAAAAAATACGCCAAGAGTTTCGGGAAAAGCAATTTTGTGCGGGATCAACGAAAAAGATGAAGCGGCAAAAGAACTGGTTTTAAGGACAATCTCCAGGATCTAATAATTTATTACACACCGGCGGGGCACCCAGGATGCCGATCGACATCATATTAAAAGATCGCTCGGTCTCATAACGGCTCCTCGGAATATAGTGCCGAAATCCCACCAGGACAATAGCCACCACGATCGCCAAAAGCAGCATATATTCAATGGCCGTCTGTCCGTTATGTCTTGATTGAAGTGTAGAAAGTTGCATAGCCGATACCTCAAATATAACATTCCACCGTACAATTTTCAATGACTCGGAAGACCCAAGCCTATCGGCTTAAATTTTTCAATTGCCGCACGGTCTCATGGGGATTTTTAGAACCAAAGAAATAACTCGCCGTGGCCAGAATATTGACCCCTGCCTTGACCGCCTCAGGCGCTGTCTCCCCGTTAACACCGCCATCGAGCGCGATATCTCCGGCGAATCTCTGACGCAATTCGCAGATCTTGGGAAGGACTTCCGGCATAAATTTTTGGCGGGCATAGCCGGGATTGACCGACATGATGAGAACACCGTCGATATCTTGTAAAATTTCATCGATACACAAAGGCGTGGCCGGATTGACGACCGCGTAAGCCTTTTTCCCTAAATTTCTGATCTTTTTGAGATCCTCTCTCATGCGGCCGGCATCGATCTTATTCACCGTCCAAGGGGAAAAATCATCGGGGGCGCGCTTGATCGCCGGCACACCATAACATTCGACATGGATCGAAATAATATCCGCCCCGGCCTTGGCAAAAGGCTCCACATAAACGCCGGGATTATCGATCATCAAGTGGGTATCAATGGGCAGCTTGGTAAGCGGACGGATAGCCTCCACGATCGGCAGGCCGATGGAAATATTCGGGACAAAATGACCATCCATCACATCGACGTGCAGTATATCCACGCCGGCATCTTCGCATTTCTTGATCTCTGCCCCGAGTTTTGTAAAATCAGCGCACAAGATACTGGCACTGACTTGGATGGATTTGTACATAGTTTTAATTGTATTAGTGCGCGGGGTGGGACTTGAACCCACACGGGTTACCCCACACGCCCCTCAAACGTGCGCGTATACCAATTCCGCCACCCGCGCTTAAAGATTAAAGTGTTACTGATCGCTAATACCAATAAACCAAAAAATTTTTATTGGTTGTCCTGCGCAGCAGGGCCGCCACCCGCGCGTAAATTCGCTTAGTGACTGTTTTCAAGTGCCGCTGCAATAAATTGCCGAAACAGAGGGTGAGCCCGTTCTGGTTTTGACTTAAATTCCGGATGGAATTGACAAGCCACAAACCAAGGATGGCCTTTTAACTCAATAATTTCCACCAAATGATTCTCGGTATTCATCCCCGCGAACAGCATGCCGTTTTGCTCAAAAAACTTTTTATACTTATTATTGAACTCGTACCGGTGGCGATGGCGTTCCAGAACATTTTCTTTCTTATAACTGCGAAAGCTCAACGAATTCTTTAAAAGATGGCAGGCATACGCCCCCAAGCGCATGCTGGCCCCCATATTTTTGACATTCTTTTGCTCTTCCAGCAGGCTGATCACCGGATATTTCGTATCCTGGTCAAATTCCGTCGAGTTGGCCCCCTTCAAACCGCACACGTTACGGGCGAATTCGATGCTGGCGACCTGCATCCCCAAACAAATCCCGAAGAAAGGAATATTCTTCTCGCGGGCATACTGCACCGCGCGAATCTTTCCTTCGATGCCGCGCGTTCCGAACCCGCCCGGAATAAGAATCCCCTTGGAGCCGTTCAGGGACCGCGCCAGGTCCTTGTCTCTCTCCAGATCTTCCGAATCGATCTTATTAATAAAGACGCGCGCGTTATTGGCAATGCCGCCGTGCACCAAGGCCTCATAAATCGACTTGTACGCATCCGGCAGCGAGATATATTTTCCCACGACGGAAATCTTGACTTCCCTTTCAGGATATTTCAGACGCTTGATGACCACATCCTGCCAGTCGCGCAGATCATTGTCCTGGCTCTTAATATGCAATTTCTTGAGAATGAGATCATCCAAGCCTTCTTTTTTAAAGACCATCGGGACTTCATAAATGTGCTTCACATCGCACGCATCAATGACCGCCTCTTTATCAACATTGCAGAAAAGCGCGATCTTTTCCCGCTGCTCTTGATCCATGGCTTTCTCGGTGCGACATAACAGGATATCCGGCATGATCCCGATCTCACGCAACCGCCCCACGCTGTGCTGGGTGGGCTTGGTCTTATGCTCGCCCGCCGAACGGATATAAGGAAGCAGCGTCACGTGAATATTGAGAGCGTAGCTCTCTCCCAGTTCCCAGCGCATCTGGCGGATCGCTTCCAAGAACGGCAAACTTTCAATATCTCCGACGGTGCCGCCAATCTCAACGATCGTAACGTCCACATCGCGGTCATGCGAAACTTTTCTGATCGAATCTTTGATCTCATCCGTGATATGCGGAATGATCTGCACGGTCTTGCCGAGATAATCACCGCGGCGCTCTTTCATGATAACGGAGTAATAGATCTTTCCGGTCGTGATGTTACTGTCTTTGCTGACATACGCGTTGGTAAACCGCTCATAATGCCCCAGATCCAAATCCGTCTCGGCGCCGTCTTCCGTCACATAAACTTCCCCGTGCTGATACGGATTCATCGTGCCCGGATCGACATTCAGATAAGGATCACACTTAATGATCGTGGTCCGGAGCCCGCGTGCCTCCAGCAGCTTGCCGATCGACGCCGCAGCAATGCCTTTCCCTAAGCTGGAAACAACACCACCGGTTATAAAGATGAATTTAGACATGGACTTACAAGTTCCAAGAAACAATAACCAAACAAATTACAAACCACAGAAAATAAATCGCGTTTTGTACGTTTGCTTGTCATTTGTATTTTGTTAATTGTAATTTTTCTGGTTATTGTACCTTGATGTTTGGTTATTTCTTAACTATTTTTCCTTCCAACAAATATTTGCTTGTATTCTTCGGGATCTCAACGGGATATTTCCCGGTAAAGCAGGCATGACAAAAATCTTTGGAATCCTTCATCACCGACAGCATGCCCTCCAAGCTTAAATATTCCAAAGAATCCACATTAATGAATTTTGAAATCTCTTTGATCGATTTATTCGAGGCGATGAGCTCCCCCTTACTCGGAAAATCAATGCCGTAAAAACACGGAGATTTGATCGGTGGGCAGCTGATCCGCATATGGATTTCCTTGGGACCGACCTCGCGCAGCGCCTCGATCCGGTTGCGGCTCGTTGTGCCGCGGACGATCGAATCTTCCACCACCACGATCTTTTTTCCCTTAATGACATCGCGGATAGGGTTCAATTTTACCCGTACGCGAAAATCCCGCATAAACTGAGACGGCTGAATGAACGTACGGCCGATATAATGATTACGAATCATTCCTATTTCCAGCGGGAGGTTTAATTCCTGAGCGTACCCTATGGCGGCGTAATTCCCGGAATCCGGGATCGCCATGACCAGATCCGCGTCCCTAAACGGATGCTCTTTGGCGAGCTGCCTCCCCAAGCGCTTCCTCACCTCATAAACATTGTCCCCGAAAATATTGCTGTCCGGACGGGCGAAATAAACATTTTCAAAGATACAATGACTGCAATTCCCCTTGGCCTTACGCGGCAGATAACAGGATTCCATGTTGTTCCCACGGATAATAATGATCTCACCCGGTTCGATCTCACGAACAAATTTGGCTTTGATCAAATCCAGCGCGCAGCTTTCGCTGGCCAGAACATAAGTGCCGTCCAATTTTCCTAAACATAGCGGCCTAAAACCGTTCGGATCGCGCGCGCCCACAAGCGTATCTCCGACGAGAAATATCAAGGAATAAGCCCCCTGCAGCTGCGACAAGACATTTCTGAACCAGGCCTGCATATCGCCATTTTTGGTTTTTACCAGAAGATGCACGATCACTTCCGTGTCCATCGATGTCTGGAAGATCGAGCCTTCCTCTTCCAATTTCGCGTAGAGAGTTTCGGTGTTGGTGAGATTTCCGTTGTGGGCTACGGCAATGGGACGATTTTTGTGGGTGACCAAAAAAGGTTGGATATTTTTGTAATTGCTGGACCCCGTCGTGGAATAGCGGCAATGGCCGATGGCGACTTTCCCCTTCAGCCCTTCCATGGATTTCTCATCCAAGGCGTCGGCCACCAGTCCGGGATTTTTAACGATATGGATATTTCCGTCATAAGAAGCAATGCCGGCTGCTTCTTCACCGCGGTGCTGCAGCGCATAAAGCCCTAAGAAGGCAATCTTCGCTGCGTCCTCATGATTCGCAACACCAATGATCCCGCACATAAGTACCTCTTAAAAATATTAAGGTCCCCAGAACACCTAGTCACCATGTCACCAGTTTCTAAGAAATTTTTACTGATGACGTTGTGACCTGGTGACTTTGTGACTTCATATAATATTCCTGCAAAGACTGAACCGTAAAATCTTTGCCGGCGCTTGCTTCTATCCCGTTGACCGCTGCCCACGCGCCCTGCAGGGTGGTGATACAAGGAACGTTATGCAAAATCGCGGCGGAGCGGATGGCACGCATATCGGACTGGCTCTTCTTTCCCGAAGGCGTATTAATAATTAAGTTTATCTCATTTTTTTTGATGAATGTCAACAGGTTGTTTTTACCCTCGTCGTGTTTGTCGACCATCTCGACATTGACGCCGTTCGAGCGCAGGACTTTTGCCGTCCCCACGGTCGAAATAATAGAAAATTTCATGTCGGTCATTTTTTTCGCCAGAAAAACGATGTTCCGTTTATCTTCATCCTTAACGCTGATAAAGATCTTCCCGATACGCGGCAGGGCGGAATTGGCGGCGATCTGGGACTTGGCAAAAGCCTCGCCGAAGGTCGCCGCGATCCCCATGACCTCGCCGGTCGATTTCATCTCCGGTCCTAAAACAATATCCACACCGGAAAAACGCGAAAACGGCAGCACCGATTCCTTCACCGAAATATGTTTAAGATGATCCGCCGGCACTAATTTAAATTCGCTCAGTTTTCTACCGACCATGATCTTGGCCGCAATTTTTGCCAGCGGAGTCCCCGTGGCCTTGCTGACAAAAGGAACGGTCCGGGACGCCCGCGGATTGACCTCCAAAATATAAACCTTGCTGCCTTTAATGGCAAACTGAATGTTCAAAAGCCCCACCACGTGCAAGGCGAGCGCCATATCCGAGGTGTATTTTTTGATCTGCTCCAGAACTTCTTCGCGCAGCGTATGCGCCGGCAGCACGCACGCCGAGTCCCCGGAATGAATGCCGGCATTCTCAATATGTTCCATGATCCCGGCGACAAATGTTTCTTTTCCGTCACAGATCGCATCCACATCCACTTCCATGGCATCTTCGATGAATTTGTCGATCAAGATCGGATGCCCGCTGAAGACTTCCTTGGCCTCTTCAATAAAAGTCAGCAATGATTCCTGATCATACACAATGCGCATCGCCCGGCCGCCCAAGACATACGACGGGCGGGCCAAGACTGGATAACCGATCTTCGCCGCGATCTTCATCGCTTCCTTGGCCGAGGTGGCCGACCCGTTGTCCGGCTGGACCAAACCTAATTTATTCACCAACTTGGCGAACCGTTCACGGTTTTCGGCGAGATCGATCGAATCCACGCTCGTCCCGATGATCGGCACGCCCGCCTTTTTTAACCGGCGCGCCAAATTGAGAGGCGTCTGCCCGCCGAATTGCACAATCACACCATCCGGCTTTTCCACATCCATGATGTTCATCACATCTTCAAAGGTCAACGGTTCAAAATACAAACGGTCCGAAGTATCATAATCCGTCGAGACGGTCTCCGGATTGGAATTGACCATAATGGTTTCGTAACCCAATTCTTTTAAAGCGAACGCTGCATGACAGCAGCAGTAATCGAATTCGATGCCCTGTCCGATCCGGTTCGGTCCGCCGCCCAAGATCATGATTCTTTTGCGTTTCGTTTTGGAAACTAGCGCGCGCTTTTTATTTTGGATCACGGCCTCGTCTTCGGTCTCGTACGTGGAATAATAATACGGCGTATACGCCTCAAACTCCGCCGCACACGTATCCACCAGCTTGAAGGTCGCCACGATCCCCATTTTTTTCCGCAGCGCCCGCACGTCGACTTCGGTCATATTCATAATCTGGGCAAGCTGCGCGTCGCTAAAACCGTATTCCTTGGCTTGACGCAATATTTTCGCATCGAGCGTTTTATCCTTTTCAAAAGCCGCCAGCAAGACACGTTCGAAATCCACGATCTGCGCCAGCTGCGCGATGAACCACAGATCGATCTTGGTCAATTCGGCGACCGCTTCGACCGTCATGCCTTTTTGCAAAGCGTATTTGAGATAAAAGATCCGTGAGGCATTGGGCTCTATCAGCCGGGTCCGGATCTTGTCATCCGGGATCTCTTGATAATTGAGCTTATTGTCAAAACCGATGTGGCCGATCTCCAAGCCGCGCAGGCCTTTTTGCAAAGCTTCCTTGAACGTGCGGCCGATGGCCATGGTTTCCCCGACGGATTTCATGGAAATCCCTAAAATATCTTTGGCTTCCGGAAATTTCTCAAAAGTAAAGCGCGGGATCTTGACCACACAATAATCGATCGTGGGTTCGAACGAAGCCGGTGTCTCGCGGGTGATATCGTTACGGATCTCATCGAGCGAATACCCCACCGCCAGTTTCGCCGCGAATTTAGCAATAGGAAATCCCGTGGCTTTACTGGCCAAGGCCGAGCTGCGGGACACGCGCGGGTTCATTTCGATGACCACCATACGGCCGGTTTGCGGATTCACCGCGAACTGAATATTGGAACCGCCGGTCTCGACGCCGATTTCGCGGACAATGGCCAAAGCGGCATTGCGCATGGTCTGATATTCGCGATCGGTCAAAGTTTGCGCCGGCGCTACGGTGATGCTGTCGCCGGTGTGCACCCCCATAGGATCCATATTTTCGATCGAGCAGACGATCACCACATTGTCTTTGCTGTCCCGCATCACTTCCAGCTCATACTCTTTCCAGCCGACGATGGACTCTTCAATCAAAACCTCATGGATCATGCTGCTCTCAATACCAAGGGAAGCAACCCGCTCCAATTCTTCCGCATCATGGGCAATCCCGCCGCCGGTTCCGCCGAGCGTGAAGCTGGGACGTACGATCACCGGAAACCCGAGCTCAACGGCGACTTTCCGGGCCTCATCGAGGTTATGCGCAAAGCCGCTGCGCGGGACATCCAACCCTATTTTCAAAATGGCTTTCTTGAAACACTCCCGGTCCTCGGCCTTCTTGATCACGTCATAATTCGCGCCGAGCATTTTGACGTTATATTTTTCCAACACACCCCGCTCGCATAATTTCATCGCGATATTTAAAGCCGTCTGTCCGCCCAAGGTCGGTAAGATCGCGCAGGGGCGTTCTTTTTCAATAATATATTCCACAAATTCCGGCGTGAGCGGCTCGATATAGGTCGCGTCGGAAAATTCCGGGTCCGTCATGATCGTGGCCGGATTGGAATTGACCAAAACAATTTCATAACCTTCTTCCCGCAAGGCCTTACAAGCCTGCGTTCCGGAATAATCGAATTCACAGGCCTGACCGATGACAATCGGGCCGGAACCTAATAATAAGATTTTTTTGATATCCGTGCGCTTGGGCATATTAACATGTCACACAGTCACAATGTCACACGTCACAGGTAAAAACTTGAAACTACTTGTGACCTGGTGACCCTGTGACCCTGTGACCTTCCTGTTCCATCATCTTTATAAAATGCTTAAACAAATACTGCGCATCGTGCGGACCAGGCGCGGCTTCCGGATGATGCTGCACCGATAACAACGGGAACTTTTTGTGGCGCAGCCCTTCCACGGTCTGGTCATTGAGGTTCACGTCAATGATCTCGACTTCCCCGCTTTTAAAACTTTTGACATCCACGCAAAATCCGTGATTCTGCGACGTGATGCCGATACGGTTATCTAAAAGATCTTTCACCGGATGATTCGCGCCGTGATGACCGAATTTCAATTTATACGTTTGCCCGCCTAAGGCCAGCCCTAAGATCTGATGCCCCAGGCAAATCCCAAAGATGGGAAGATTTCCCAATAATTTTCGCACAGTCTCGATGACATAGGAAACAGCGGCCGGATCGCCGGGGCCGTTCGACAAGAATACTCCGTCGGGATTGATGGCAAAAATTTCTTCGGCCGAAGCCGTGGCCGGGAACACATGCACTTCACAACCGAGGCTTGCCAAAATACGCAAAATATTCCATTTGATCCCGCAATCGATGGCCGCGACCTTAAACCGCGGCCGGCTGCCGGCCGGCGAGACCGGCCAGACATACTTGGAGGAAGCGGTCACTGTCTTCACCCAATCCGCGCCTTCCATCGACGGAATATTTTTTATTTTTTGTGCCAAACTTTTCGAATCAAAATCTTCGGTGGAGAGCAAGGCCTTCATGGCGCCGCAAACCCGCAGGTGCCGGGTCAAGGCGCGGGTATCAACCCCTTCAATGGCCAGAATCTTATGCTGATTGAGATATTCGATGAGACTTTGGGTGGCGCGGTAATTGGAATGATAGCGACAAAATTCTTTGACCACAAAACCTTTGACGTGAACACCGCTCGATTCCGCATCTTCTTCGTTGACGCCGTAGTTGCCGATCAACGGGTAGGTCATGACAACGATCTGGCCGGCGTAGGAGGGGTCCGTGAGAATTTCTTGGTAGCCAGTCATGGCCGTGTTGAAGACAACTTCTCCGTCAGTTTCCCCAGTGATAGCGAGAGAACGGCCCAAAAAGCTAGACCCGTCCTCCAAATATAAAATCGCGTCTTTCATTTAATCCAAACGTCAGAGAAGTTACCTGGGCAAGGAATCGTCTACCAAAGGAAGTGGTAGAGCCTGGAACAATATAGCATTAAACACTTTTTTGTCAATCTGAATTTCGGCATGAAATTCGCCCGCAGGGCCGTGTCGCAACAAAATTGTACCGACGCGGGGTTAACCCCTGAGGGGTCAATCTGAATTTCGGCACGAAATTCATGTACTTTTAAATTCTGCCAATATTTGCTGAATTCTTTCGCGGCATTGTTTCGTCGGACAGTCATTGTACCCGATCGACAATCGCCGCCAAATGATGTCCTCTTTTGTCTGAGCCATTTCCGATTCAATCGCATAAACAACTTGGGCTTCGATGGCCGGGGAGCAGGAACACAAACAATTTTTCCACTGCGGATTTTTTTCCACCAATTTTAAGATCTGTTGATACCGGATACCGTACGTATTTTTTAAAATATCAACGGTCGCCTCATCCAGAGAACAATGCTGCGCGATTTCTTGCGAAGGAGCGTTTATCGCGCCGCTGCCGTAAAGATGAAACTGGCTCAGCGCCAATGGGATACGATTTCTTCTTAAAAACTGCAGGCAATCTTCCGCGATCTTGCGGTACGTCGTATATTTCCCCCCCATCACGAAGATAAGGCCGGAATACGTTTCCTCAATCACGTGCTTGCGCGAGACTTTGGCCGGAGCTCCTTCGTCATGCACCAACGGACGCAGCCCCGCAAAGGTCGTGATGATATTGTCCTTGCTCAAAGGCTTGTCCGGAAAAATCCGCTGCGCTTCCCTCAGCAGATAGTCCACATCCTCTTCCTTGACGCTTACCTGATTGGGAGAATCAAAATAATCGGTATCGGTTGTCCCAATCAGCGAATTGCCTTTCCAGGGAATAATAAAAAATATTCTTTTATCCTGCTGGCTGGACAGCAGGATCGCCTGCGGCGCCATTTGCCCGCGATAAACAAGGTGCACGCCCTTGGTGGTGCGGACCCGGGCCCGGGCCCGCGGATTATCCAACCGCAAAAAATGATTCGTCCACGGTCCAATGGCGCAAACGACCTTCTTCGCTTTAATTTCAAAGGTGTGCTCCGTCAAAACGTCCCGCGCCCGCACGCCGGTGACCTTGCCGTTACGTTTCAAAAAATTTGTCACCTCGACATAATTCGCCAAATGCGCCCCGAGATGATCCGCCATGAGGGCATTTTCCAGGCATACCCGCGCGTCATCCATCTGCGCATCATAATACATAACCCCGCCGACCAAATCCTCCTGTTTGATCCCCGGGACCAATCCTGTGATCTGCCGTACCGTTAAATAACGGTGCTTTTCGATCACGTACGCTCCGCTTAAAAAATCATACAGCCAAACGCCGATCCGCATCATCCACAAAGGCCGTGCGTCTTTTTTATAAACAGGGACAACAAATCCCAGGGGCTTCACTAAATACGGAACGGTTTTAAGCTGGATAAAACGTTCGTGCAGGGCTTCGTAGACGAGGTCAAATTCAAAATTTTCCAAATACCGGATACCGCCGTGGATCAGCTTGGTGGTCTTGGTCGAGGTCCCGCTGGCAAAATCTCCTTTGTCCACCAGGGCGACCTTCATCCCCGCACCGCTGGCCAAGTTGGCGATCGCGCAGCCGTTAATGCCGCCGCCGATCACCAAGAGATCATATTCTTTTTGAGAAAAACGTTTGATGTCACGGATCATAATAGCGTTGCTCGGTAAAGGCAACGAAGCCCGTTTCGTTATTCGGCAACGGTTATGAATCTAACTGCTTTACGTAACCATAGAACGATACGAACTTCGTACCCATAACCTTTATAACGTTGCCTTTCGAACAGCCTTCTTCCATCCGGCATAAAGCTGACTTCGCTTGGCAGCCGGCATATGCGGTTTAAAAATACGCTCGACTTTATGCAATCTCGCCAGATCTTTTTTCCCTTGCCATATCCCGAGCGTGACCCCGGCTAAATGCGCCGCTCCTTGAGCGGTCGATTCGCTGATCTTCGGACGGATAATTTTACAATTGAGCAGGTCCGCCTGAAATTGCATGAGAAAATCATTGTGCGTTGCCCCGCCGTCCACCTTCAGTTCTTTTATCGAAGCGCCGAATTCTTTTTGCATAATGTCAAAGACATCTTTGGTCTGATACGCAATCGCTTCCAAGGCCGCCCGGACAATATGCCGCACATTGGCCCCGCGCGTCAATCCCGCGATCACGCCCCGCGCCGCGCTGTCCCAATACGGAGCTCCGAGCCCGGTGAAGGCCGGAACAAAATACACGCCGTGCGTATCTTTGAGGCCGTGGATCATTTTTTCTGAATCGCTGGATTTCTGAAGCACGCGCAATTCATCGCGCAGCCACTGGATCGCTGCCCCGGCAATAAATACCGATCCTTCCAAGGCGTAAATCGGTTTTCCCCGGTCGTCGGCCGCCACCGTCGAGAGCAATCCGTTCTTCGAATAGATCAATTTTTTTCCGGTATTGAGAACGATGAAACATCCGGTCCCATACGTATTCTTGACCGTTCCCGGGGCGTAACATCCTTGACCGTACAACGCCGATTGTTGATCTCCCATGACCGCCGCGATCGGGATTCCGCCGGCAAGACCGGCCGCGCCGCGTGCCGTATGGCCGAAGATGAATCCCGAAGGACACGGCCGCGGCAAGATCGATGCGGGAATATTAAAAATTTTTACAAGCTCTTCATCCCAGCGCAATTTTCGGATATCAAAGATCAGCGTGCGAGAGGCATTGGTCACATCCGTGACATGCGCTGCCCCGCCAGTCAGTTTCCAGATCAGCCAGCTATCGATGGTGCCGAAGCAAATGTTTCCCTGCTGGGCCCGACGGCGTACGCCGGGAACATGGTCCAGGATCCACTGGATCTTGGTCCCGGAAAAATATGGATCTAAGACGAGACCGGTTCTGGTACGAAAAATATTTTCGAGGCGGCGGACTTTTAATTTTTGGCAAATATCCGCTGTCCGTCGGCATTGCCAGACAATGGCGCGGTGGACCGGCTTGGATGTTTTACGGTCCCAGAGGATCGTTGTTTCGCGTTGATTGGTGATCCCGATAGCGGAGATCTGCTGAGGTTGGACTTTGGCGCGGGTGAGCGCTTCGCGGATGACCGTGACGCAAGAAGCCCAGATCTCTTCAGCGTCATGCTCGACCCAGCCGGCTTGAGGATAATATTGTTTAAATTCTCGGTAGGCGCTGGTAATAATATTCCCGTAATGATCAAAAAGAAAGGCACGCGACCCGGTTGTTCCTTGATCAATGGCGAGGATATATTTTTTCATCAATTACTTGTGGTTGGACCGCTTCCGCTTTTTAATCCCTGTAAAAGGACGATCGACTTCTTAAAATTTTCTTCATCCTTGGCCTGTCCAAAAAGTTTAATGCTGTTCTGGGCATAGGTGATCGCCTGCTCTTTTTCTCCCCGGAAATGATAATTGAGCGCCAGCAGATAATTGACTTGACCATTGTTCGGCGCAACCGCCAGAGCAGCGCTCAAGGTATCAACGGCCTTATCATAACGCTGCAGATGCGTATAAGTTTCAGCTAAGAGCAGATAAGAACGCATATCTTCCCGATCGCGCTGAATAGCCGCATCCAATGTCTTGATGGCTGCCATATAATCGCCTTTTTGCAGAGTGCGCTTCGCCTGCTCCAGAAGCCTGTCAGTATTGATCGCGGGCCGGCTCGCCGTCGGTTGCGTTTCTTGACGGGCATTCTCCGGCGCTTGAGAGACCGGTTGCGTTGGTCCTCCGCATCCTACTAAAAATACACTTACCAAAACCAAAAAACAAATGTTCTTCATACGTCCTCCTACTTTTTTGCCTCGGCCATAAGGTACCGATGCACTCCTTCAGCCGCCGTACGTCCTTCATGAATCGCCCAGACGACCAAAGATTGTCCCCGACGCATATCTCCCGCCGCAAAAACACCCGGGATACTCGTCATCCGATTATTATCTGTTTTGACATTACCCCGTTCATCCAGGGCAACACCGAATTCTTCGATCATGCCTTTTTTGATCGGACCTAAAAATCCTAAAGCCAGCAAGACCAAATCTACCTCAACGGTAAACTCTGACCCGGCGATTTCCTTCATCGCGCTGCGGCCGGTGGCGGGATCTTTCGGACCGAATTCAAGACGCACCGCATGCAATTTCTTAACTTCCCCGTTCTCACCGCTGAAACTTTTTGTCATGACCGCATAATCCCGCTGACATCCTTCTTCATGGGACGTTGACTTTCGTTCCACAAAGGCCCATCCCGGCCAAGGATTATCCAAAGAACGTGCCTGCGGCGGCTTCGGCAGCAATTCAAAATTCATGACGACAGTCGCTCCTTGACGATTGGCCGTGCCGACACAATCCGAACCCGTGTCACCGCCACCGAGGACGACGACCTTTTTTCCTTCCGCAGAAATACGTTTTTCTAAATCTACCAGCTGACCCTTATTGATACGATTTTGTTGGGTAAGATAATCCATGGCAAAATAAATGCCTTTTAACTCTCGTCCCGGCATCGGAATATCGCGCGGCTGTTCCGCACCGCCGGCCAGTATAACGGCGTCGTACTTCTCCAACAATTCTTTCGCAGAAACATCGACCCCGATGTGCGTCTTTGTTTTAAATTTGACTCCCTCTTGCTCCATGCGGTCCAAGCGACGTTCGACGACCCATTTTTCCAATTTAAAATCCGGAATTCCTAAAGTTAAAAGACCGCCCAAGGCTTCATTCTTTTCATAGACCGTGACCTGATGCCCTGCCTTGTTCAACTCATCCGCGCAGGACAATCCCGCCGGGCCGGAACCCACCACCGCCGCTTTTTTTCCGCTGCGGTGTTTCGGCGGCAATGGTTTGACCCAGCCTTCTTTATAAGCTTTTTCGATGATAGAAACTTCAATATTCTTGATCGTTACGGCGGGTTCATTGATCGCGAGCACGCAGGCATTTTCGCACGGCGCCGGACAAACCCGGCCGGTAAATTCCGGAAAATTATTCGTTTTGTGCAGCCGCTCGATGGCCTCCTGCCAATTGTTACGGTACACCAGATCATTCCAATCCGGAATAATATTGCCGATGGGACATCCGGACTGACAAAAAGGAACGCCGCAGTCCATGCAGCGAGCGCCCTGTTTCTGCAATTCATCTTCGGGCATCTCGAGATAGAATTCTTTCCAGTGCTTAACGCGCTCGTCCGCAGGCTGCTTGGAAAAATCCTTCCTGCCATATTTCATGAAACCTTTGACATCACCCATATTAATCCTCTTAAAAAATCACATGAACACAATGTCACAACGTCACAAGTCGTTTTTAAGCTTTTACATGTGACATGTGACCCGGTGACTTTGTGGCATTTGTTTCGCCTTCCAACACCCGCCGATAATCCTGCGGATAAACTTTCACGAACTGACGCAGCGTCGCGGCCCACTCTTGCAGAACTTTTTTCGCGACCGTACTGCCGGTATGGCACGCGTGATTCTCGATCAACCGCTTTAATTCCGCAATATCATTTTCGCGCTCAACCGGAAACAGATCCACCATGCCCATGTTGCACAATTTGGGAAACTGTCCCTGGGCGTCCCATACGTAAACGATTCCGCCGCTCATCCCGGCGGCAAAATTGCGTCCCGTCGGGCCCAAAATAACCACCCGCCCACCGGTCATATACTCGCAGCCATGATCGCCGACCCCTTCCACCACCGCATGAGCGCCGCTGTTGCGGACCGCAAAACGTTCTCCGGCTAATCCGCGGAAATACGCCTCCCCCGCGATCGCCCCATACAGTACCACGTTGCCGACCAAAATATTTTCTTCCGGAACAAAGGTAGCCTTCTTAGGCGGATAGATGATCACTTTTCCGCCGGATAAACCTTTTCCGACATAATCATTCGCATCGCCTTCCAGAATTAAAGTAATACCGTGCGCCAAGAACGCACCAAAACTCTGCCCGGCAGACCCGTAAAACTTGATCTGGATCGTGTCGTCCGGCAGGCCGGCCAGCCCATACCGTCGGGCAATTTCCGAACTTAACATGGTCCCGACCGTCCGGTTGATGTTGCGAATGGGGCAATCAAACTTGACCGGTGTTTTATTATCAATCGCTTCCCGGCAGCTTTCAATCAACCGATTATCCAAGGCCTTGTCCAGACCGTGGTCTTGCCGCGCCACATGATGGATCGCCACATGCGGCGGCACGTCGGGTTTATGCAAAATATTGGTCAGATCAAGCCCCTTGGCCTTCCAATGCTCAACGACCTCCTGCGTGTCCAGCGCATCAACGCGGCCGACCATGTCTTCGAATTTACGAAAACCCAATTCCGCCATGATCTCGCGGACTTCTTCAGCAATGAAAGTAAAAAAATTCACCACGTGCTCGGGTTTGCCGGCAAATCTTTTACGCAACTCCGGATCTTGCGTGGCAATCCCCACCGAGCAGGTGTTTAAATGACACTTGCGCAAAAGAATACACCCCAACGATATCAGCGCAGAGGTGGAAAAACCAAATTCATCGGCCCCCAGCATCGCCGCGATCGCCACGTCGCGTCCGGTCTTCAATTGCCCGTCGGTCTGCACGCGGATACGGCCGCGTAAATCATTCATGACCAAAACTTGCTGCGTTTCGGCAATCCCCAATTCCATAGGAAGACCCGCGTGCTTGATCGATGTCTGCGGCGACGCACCGGTCCCGCCCTCAAATCCGCTGATGAGAACATGATCCGCTTTTCC
>MHGP01000023.1:0-23076 GCA_001805615.1 Omnitrophica WOR_2 bacterium RIFCSPHIGHO2_02_FULL_48_11 | reverse complement strand
CGCGGCGATCGTTCCCACGCCGATCTCGGCAACCAATTTCACGCTCACGTCCGCCCGGGGATTGGAATTTTTCAAATCATGGATCAACTGCGCCAAATCTTCGATGGAATAAATGTCATGATGCGGCGGCGGAGAAATCAAACCCACGCCCGGTGTGGTATAGCGGGTCTTGGCAATTTCCTTGCTGACTTTGTGTCCCGGAAGCTGTCCGCCCTCGCCGGGTTTGGCCCCTTGCGCCATTTTGATCTGCAATTGATCCGCATTCACTAAATATTCTATGGTAACCCCAAATCGTCCTGCCGCCACTTGCTTAATACGACTGCGCCGCCAATCACCGTTAGGATCTTTCTTAAATCGCTCTGGATCCTCACCGCCCTCGCCGGTATTCGAAAATCCGCCCAAGCGGTTCATCGCGATCGCCAGCGTTTCATGTGTTTCTTTAGAAATGGAACCGTAACTCATGGCTCCGGTCGCAAAACGTTTGACGATCTCGGATGCCGGCTCAACTTCCGCCAGCGGAATGGCCGTGCTCTTTTTAAATTTTAATAAACCGCGGATGTTCGCCAGGTTGGTGGATTGTTCGTTGATAAATTTCGCATATTTTTTATAGAGATTATAATCCCCGACCCGGACCGCGTGCTGCAGCATGGCAATGGTCTGCGGATTCATCTGATGATGCTCCCCTTCCCGTCGCCAAGCATAATCACCACCCTGATCAAGCATGTGGTCATAAACATTATGGTCGGGATAAGCCTCACGGTGCCGGCGCAACATTTCTTCCGCAACGGTCTCGATGCCGATCCCGCCGATGCGCGACGGTGTCGCGGTAAAATATTTCGCGATCAACTCATTGCCCAATCCCACGGCCTCAAAAATTTGCGCACCGCAATAGGATTGAATGGTGGAAATCCCCATTTTCGAAATAACTTTAAAAAGTCCTTTGCGCGTAGCTTTCAAAAAATTCTTTTGCGCGTCCTTAAAAGTCACTCCCGCAAAGACACCTTTCTTGATTTCGTCTTCCATGGTTTCAAAGGCCAGGTACGGATTGATCACATTGGCCCCGTAACCGATCAAAACGGCAAAATGATGCATCTCGCGCGCCTCGCCTGTCTCGACGACCAGGCTCACCTTGGTGCGGGTCCCCTGACGGGTCAAGTGATGGTGCAAAGCCGCGCAGGCCAAGAGAGACGGCATGGGAACATGTTGTTTATTGATGTCGCGGTCCGAAAGAATCAGGATCGAAAATCCTTTTTCAATGGCCTGGTCAGCCTCGACAAACAATCGCTCGAGGGCTTCTTCTAATCCCGGGGCACCGTCTTCTTTTTTAAAAACCGTGGACAGCGTGGTCGCTCGCAACTCGCCGGAATTAACATGACGGATCTTTTCCAATTCTTCATTCGTAACAATCGGCCGCGCGACGCGCAAACGGTGGCAATGCTGCGGAGTTTCGTCCAAGAGATTGCTTTCCGCGCCCAACATCACATTTTCTGCCATGATCACTTCTTCGCGGATAGCATCCACCGGCGGATTCGTAACCTGCGCGAACAATTGTTGAAAATAATTAAAAAGCAATTGCGGCCGATAACTTAAGACCGCCAGGGGCGTATCGGTTCCCATGGATCCGATGGCCTCTTCGCCGTTGACGACCATAGGTTGCAAAAGGATCTTTATATCTTCCAGGGTATAGCCGAACGCGCGCTGCCGCTCCAACAAAGTTTTTTCTTCCAGACCGTGCACCTTCCAGGGATGCGGCAGGTCTTTGAGGTCGACGATGTTTTCTTTGAGCCAAGCGCCGTAGGGCTTGCGGGTGGCATACGACGCTTTGAGTTCCGTATCATCAATGATCCGCTGTTCAACCGTGTCGATCAAAAACATTTTTCCCGGCTGCAAACGTCCTTTTTGGGCAACATTTTCAACGGGAATATCGGACAGCACCCCGGTCTCGGAAGCCATCACCACGGTATCGTCTTTGGTGATCCAGAAACGGGACGGACGAAGACCGTTACGGTCCAGGACCGCGCCGACATAACGCCCGTCGCAAAAAGCAATGCTCGCCGGACCGTCCCACGGTTCCATGAGGCAGGAATGGTATTCATAAAAAGCTTTTTTCTCGTCGCTCATGCTTTCATGCCCGCTCCAAGCCTCCGGGATCATCATCATCATGGCATGCGGCAACGAACGCCCCGACAACACCAGCATTTCCAAAACATTATCGAACGTCGCCGTGTCGCTGCCGTGCGGCACAACGATCGGCAGAATTTTTTGAATATCATCGCCGAATTTATCCGTGACAAATTGCATTTCGCGCGCGTGCATCCAGTTGATATTGCCGCGCAAGGTGTTGATCTCGCCGTTATGCGCGATCATGCGGTACGGATGCGCCAACGCCCACGTCGGGAAAGTATTCGTGCTGTAACGCGAATGGACCAAGGCCAGGCAGGACATCATGAGCGGATCGGATAAATCCGGAAAGAATTGATCCACCTGCTCCGCCATCAATTGACCTTTATAAACCAAGGTTTTTGTGGAAAGGCTGCAGAAATAGTAATAATTTTTTTGGCTTAACGTGGACGCTTGAACTTTATTATAAAGCCGTTTGCGGATCACATAGAGTTTGCGGTCCAATTCCTCGGGGCGCGTTTTCTTGCCCCGTCCGATAAAAAGCTGCTTAAATTCCGGCTCGACCGAGCGGGCCACTTTGCCGATCTTGGTGCTGTCATGCGGAACATGCCGCCAGCCCAAAAATTTCTGGCCTTCTTCGTGAATAATATGCTCGGTCCATTCCTCTATAATATTGCGGTCCGTGAGGCTGGGGGGTAAAAACACCAACCCCGCGCCATACTCCCCTTCCGCCGGAAGATCAATGCGGATTTTTTTACATTCTTTTCTTAAAAAAGCATCCGGCATCTGCAGCAAGATCCCGGCGCCGTCACCGGTTTCAGGATCACATCCGCAAGCCCCGCGGTGCGTCAGATTTTCCAGGATTTTAACGCCGTTACGAACGATATCATGGGATTTATTTCCCTTAATATTAACAATAAATCCCACTCCGCAGCTGTCATGCTCGAAAGCCGGGTCGTATAAGCCTTGTTTTTTGGGAAAATTGGGATATTCCATAATTATTTTATCTTATCACTCTTTGTGTTTGATTCCTGGATTGGCATTTATTTTATCTATTTTTCCTGATTATGCAAGTTAAAATCTTA
This sequence comes from Omnitrophica WOR_2 bacterium RIFCSPHIGHO2_02_FULL_48_11, assembly GCA_001805615.1. Lineage (GTDB taxonomy): Bacteria > Omnitrophota > Gorgyraeia > Zapsychrales > GWA2-47-8 > 2-02-FULL-48-11. The sequence continues at coordinate 19,870 of MHGP01000023.1, read as the reverse complement.
TTTTAAGGCTCAAACTCCTTACATTTGCTAGTGATAGAGAGCATCGGCTCCAATCTAGACTTCTTTGTATTTATTCGTGATGGGAAGCCGCCAGTCCTTGCCAAAGGCCCGCGGGGTGATCTTGATCCCCGGAGCAGCTTGCCGGCGCTTATATTCGCTGCGATCGACCATTTTAATCACCTTTTCTACCAATTGGGCATTAAGCTGGCGCTTAATGATTTTCTCAGCGGATTGCCGGTCTTCCACATAATATTTCAAAATATCATCCAATACATCATACGGCGGCAACGTGTCCTGGTCCTTTTGATTCTCGCGTAATTCCGCGGTTGGAGCCCTTTTGAGCACAGTGTCCGGAATGACATGATTCTGGGTTTTGTTTATAAACCTAGCAATTTCATAGACTTTCGTCTTTGGAACGTCTTTAATAACGGCAAAACCCCCCGACATATCACCGTACAGCGTACAATACCCCACCGCGATTTCACTTTTGTTGCCGGTGGTCAAAACCAGCCAGCCGAATTTATTGGAAAGCGCCATCAAAATATTGCCCCGGATCCTCGCCTGCAGATTTTCTTCGGTCGTATCGACTTGTTGGCCGGCAAATTCATTGCGCAAAACAAATAAATAGGTGCTCAAGATCCCGGCAATCGGCACTTCCATAAGCTGAATTCCCAAATTTTTGGCTAAAATCCTGGCGTCAGACCTGGTCCCAACTGAAGTAAATTGCGATGGCATGGAAACGCCTACCACATTTTCGCGGCCTATGGCGGCGCACGCGATCACCGCAACCAGCGAAGAGTCAATGCCGCCGCTGAGCCCGATGACCGCTTTTTTAAAACCGTTTTTTTGAAGATAATCGCGCGTGCCAAGCACTAACGCTTGATAGATCTCTTCCGCAGGATCCAAGCAGCGCGCCACCTGCCCGGCAATCTTGAGACGGGCATCTTCGTGCGCGGCTTTAGGAATAGCAATAGACTGAACGTTCTTAATTTTTTTTATTTTTGATTTCTTGGGAATATCAATATCCGCGATCACCAGGTCCTCGGCAAATTGTTTTCCTGCGGCGATCACCTGACCCCGCGGATCAACAATCATGCTGCGGCCGTCAAAAACCAGTTCATCCTGCCCGCCGACAAGATTCGTATAAGCCACATAAACTTTATATTCTTTGGCCCAACCGCACAGCACATCTTCGCGCAACTTATCCTTGGCAAAATGATACGGCGATGAGGAAATGTTGATCAAAATTTTTGCTCCCGCCGTGATCTGTTCCCGGCAAGGCCCCGCGGGCGTCCAGATATCTTCACAGATACTGATCCCTAAAGTATTTTGATTTAAAAGAAAAATTTTATTTTCCGAACCAGCCGTAAAATATCGCTTTTCATCAAAGACGCCGTAATTGGGCAATTCTTTTTTATGATACATTCCCTGCAAACGGTGGTTATGAATCACCGCTGCGGCATTGAACAATTTTCCTTGCGCATTGACATCAACGCACCCCACAATGGCCGTGATGTTCGCTGTCTCCGGCATAAGTTTTTTCAACATGCGCAGATTATCTTCGACAAAATGCTTTTTAAAAAGCAGGTCTTCCGGCGGATAACCGGTGGTGGCCAATTCCGGAAACACCACCACATCCGCACCGACTTCGCGGGATCGCCGGATAAATTGGGCCATCTTGACGAGATTTCCTTCAAGATCGCCGACCGTTGTGTTGATTTGTGCTAAGGCAATACGTAACATAGGCACCGTTTCTTGTTGTTAACCGCTCGCGGATCGGGAAACCTTAGCAAGCGTTAAATTTTTCTTCCGTATTTCAATGAGTTCGACAAAATTTCCATATACAATATCGCAATTTTTCTGCAAAGCAGCCTGTTTTACTTTGTAAAGTTCGATCATCTTTGCGGCTTGCTGACACTTTTGCAGATCCGGACTCACCCAATAGGCTTGACACCAATCTTGGATGATCTCTCCCGTGATCTCAATATGAAATTGCACGCCATAAGCCGCCGGTCCGACCTTCAACGCCTGATGCGGGCAGCCCTGGGCCGTGGCCAAAAGCGTTGCGCCTTCCGGTAATTCCCACATATCTTCATGCCAATGATAAACATCAATTGCGTTATTCAAACCTTTAAAGATCGGATCCTGCTTGGCCTCATTCTTCAAATAAATTTTAAACCAGCCGACTTCCTTGACCGGTGACTTGACCACTTTAGCGCCGCACGCCTTAGCCAGCAGCTGAGAACCCAAACAAATTCCCAAATACGGAATTTCTTCCTTAAGGACTTTTTTAATAAACTGATCTTCCTTTTTTAAGAACGGGTATTTGTCTTCCTCATAAACATTCATCGGCCCGCCGAGCGAAACCACCGCTTCCATTCCCGCCCAATCGTCAGGCAAGGGATCTCCGTCGTGCAGACTGACGGTTTGCAGCTGATATCCCCGCGTCCTCAAATAATCTTCGATGGTGCCGGGGCCTTCAATGCCTATATGTTTGATGATAAGGATCATATTGAAACGAATAGCGCTAAAGCGGACAGCGGATAGAAAAGCGGTTAGCAGACTGATGTCGAACCATCCGCTAACCGCTATCCCCCAAGCGCTGTACCCTGATTTTTATGGCTTACATCACAAACAACATTTCCGTATAAGAAGGCAACGGCCATTTTTCTGCCGAAACCAAACCTTCTAAGGCATCGACGACTTCACGCAATTCTTCCATCGCCGCAACTGTCTTGACGGTCGATTTTCCTTCGACCACCGATTCCAATTTCTGGATGGCAGCTAAGACCTTATCTGTCTTCTGACAGACATTCTTAAGCAAGTCACGCGTGGCTCTGGTCGTATTAGATTTGCTGACACCCTCGACGGACTTAATGGTCTGGGATAATTCCTCCTGATAACCCAAACAGGCAGGAATAATCATGGTTTTCGCAAGATGAATCGCGCAGCTGGCTTCATACTTGATGGTTGCTTCATACGTTTCGGTGTAAACTTCATACCGAGAATTTAATTCGCGTTTAGAAAGAACGCCGTGTTTTTCAAATAATTTAATCGTGGATTCTTGTTTAAGCACGCTCAGCGCTTCCGGTGTCGTGATCAAATTAGGAAGTCCTCGCTTCTTCGCTTCGGCGAGCCACTGTTGGGTGTAATTGTCACCGTTATACAGAACTCGCTTGTGCTTCTTGATGATCTCTTGCAGAACTTTTTGCAAAGACTCATTGAAATCTTTCTTTGCTTTGGCATCCGCCTCCAACTTCGTGCAAATTTCATCCAGGGCATCGGCCACAATCGTGTTAAGGACAATGTTGGGACCCGAACAACTCATGCCGGAACCAACCGCACGGAATTCGAATTTCGCACCGGTGAAAGCAAACGGAGAAGTCCGGTTGCGATCGGTGGCATCACGAGGCAAGGTCGGAAGAGAATCAACGCCGATTTCAATCGTCCCCCCTTGTTTGGAACTCTTGGCTCCGCCTTTTTCAATCTGTTCAATCACATCGGTAAGTTGATCGCCGAGAAAAATAGAAATAATTGCCGGCGGCGCTTCATGCGAACCCAAGCGATGATCGTTGGCAGCTGAGGCGACTGACGCCCGCAAAACACCGGCGTAGGTGTCGACCGCTTTAATCACCGCGCACAATATGGTCAAGAATTTTGCATTGTCGTGGGGATTCTTTCCTGGATACAACCAATTTTTCCCGTCGGGTCCGACGATCGCCCAATTGTTATGTTTTCCGGAACCGTTAACACCCGCAAACGGTTTTTCATGCAAAAGACAAACCAACCCATGTCTTTCGGCGACCTGTCGCATGACTTCCATTCTCATCATGTCATGATCAACGGCCAAATTGAGTTCTTCAAAAACCGGAGCAATTTCAAATTGCGCCGGAGAAACTTCATTGTGACGGGTCTTGGCGGGAACACCTAATTTCCAAAGTTCCCGATCCAAATCTTCCATATAAGCAATCACCCGAGTCTTGATCGCTCCAAAATAATGATCCGCCATTTGCTGATGCTTGGCTGGTTCTTTACCAAAAAGCGTGCGACCGGTTTGAATCAAATCGATCCTTTCTAAGTAAAACTTTCGATCAATTAAAAAATATTCTTGCTCTCCGCCCAGCGTGGCGTAAGCTCTTTTCCCCTGAGTGTCAATCCCAAACAAATTGGCCAAACGGCAGACCTGTTTCGAAAGTGCCTTCATGGAACGCAAGAGGGGTGTCTTTTTATCTAAGGCCTCACCATGCCATCCGCAAAAAATCGTCGGGATGCAAAGTGTTGCTCCTTGCGGACCTTCCTTAATAAAGGCCGGGCTGGTCGGATCCCACGCTGTATAACCGCGGGCTTCAAAAGTCGCCCTTAAACCACCGGATGGAAAACTCGAGGCATCGGGTTCGCCCTGGATCAATTCTTTTCCGGAGAATTTCAAAACCACTCCGCCCTCGCCGTCTGGTTCAATAAAAGAATCATGTTTTTCAGCAGTAGCACCGGTTAACGGCTGAAACCAATGTGTAAAATGTGTCGCGCCTTTGGAAATGGCCCAATTCTTCATCGCTTCTGCCACTTCATCAGCGATTTCGGAATTAAGACGGCCACCTTCTCTGATTGTCGTGCTCAAGGATTTATAAGCTTTTTCCGACAAATAATTGCGCATGACCTTCAAACTAAAAACATTCTGACCATAGAGATCAGAGATCGTCTGAACTCCTTTGATATCTGCTAATTCATTCATAACATCCTCCATCGGCTGAATTTCTCTTAACCCTGACTTACCCATAATACTTTCCTCCGTATTTTAACGTTGATACACTATAAAAATATTTTATGAAAAATATAAATTCCTCTCATATTTCCTATCCAGAATTGAAATATTCTAGCAATGTTTCAAATAAGCGTCAATAAAATTAAAACACGCGGGCTGTGCCTTTTTGGGCACAGCCCAAAACGTGTCCGACGCCTCTACAGGCACAAAACTCTATCAAAATCAATCGGTTACGTCTTAACCGATTGCTGTGGAACCTTCATCACCGGTTCTGATACGGATACAACGCGGCAAATCCAGAACAAAGATCTTGCCATCGCCGATTTTACCCGTGCGCGCACCTTTGATAATGGCTTTGATCGTCCGATCAACGAAATCCTCGTTAACCGCGATGTCCAAACGGATTTTGCGCAAGAGGTTTCCCGTCTCTTTAGAGCCGCGGTAAAATTCATCCACGCCCTTCTGGCGCCCATGGCCTAAAACTTCACTGACGGTGATGAGATTAACATACGCTTCATAGAGGGCTTTCTTGACTTCCTCTAAACGATGCGGCTGAATAATTGCAGTAATCAATTTCATAATTTATCTCCTCCCATTTTGGGAATATTCGGTTGATAGTTTAGTCCAAAATCGTATAGGCTCGTTCGTGATGCTGAGTCAAATCGAGTCCCATGATTTCCTCTTCATTACTGGCTCTTAATCCCATCACTAAATCAACGACCTTAGCGATAATAAAGGTCACAATCAAGGAATAAATGACTGTAATGGCGACGGCTTTCAACTGAATCATAACCTGAGCAGGGTTTCCATAGAAAAATCCGTCTGCCCCGGCCGAATTCACGGCTTTGGTGCAGAACAATCCCGTGGCGATAGCACCCCAGGCACCACCGATACCATGCACACCGAACGCATCCAGAGAATCATCATAACCCAGTTTGGGTTTGATAATGCCGACCATAAAGAAACAGAACACGCTGACCAAAAGACCGATGATAATCGCGGCGATGACATTGACAAAACCAGCTGCCGGAGTAATCGCAACCAACCCGGCGACCGCACCGGTCACCATACCGAACATCGTCGGTTTACCGCTGAATTTCCATTCCAGGAAAGCCCAGCTCAAACCAGCTGCCGCTGCCGCAGTATTTGTGGTCACAAAAGCATTGGCGGCTAAACCGTTCGCAGCTAAAGCGCTCCCGGCATTGAAACCAAACCAGCCGAACCACAATAATGCCGCACCTAAGACCGTAAAAGGAATATTATGTAACGGTGTCGGTTTATTGGCATAACCAACTCTCGGACCAAGCACTAACGCCATAACCAAAGCCGCGATACCGGCATTAATATGCACGACGGTTCCGCCGGCAAAATCCAAAGCGCCCATACCTCTTACCCAACCACCCACCGCCCAGACCATGTGGCAGATCGGCGCATAGACAAAGGTCGCCCAAAGCAAACTAAAAACAATAAACGCTGAAAATTTCATGCGTTCGGCAAAAGCACCGATAATCAAAGCCGGTGTAATAATAGCGAACATGGCCTGAAAGATCATAAAGGCTTGATGCGGGATCGTGGCAGAATAATCGGCGTACGGTTCGAGCCCGACACCATTTAACCCTGCCCAGCTTAATCCTCCGATAAAAGCATTGCCCGGACCGAAGGAAAGGCTGTAACCGAACAACACCCATTGAATGCTTAAAAGAGCCAAAATCGTAAAACATTGCATTAAAACACCCAAGATATTTTTACGTCGGACCATACCGCCGTAAAAAAAAGCCAATCCCGGGGTCATCAGCATAACCAGCGCTGAAGAAACCAAGACCCACGCCGTGTCTCCTGAATTAATCATGTCCATTTTTGTTGCTCCTTCCTTTAACGTTTACCTTCTGAGTTTGCACTTAAAAATTTTGGTAGTTTCCAGACCGCATTGCCCAGAAAATAAAAAATCCCCTAAAACCCCATACTGTGCGGGGGCTTAGAGGACTCCTTTGCCCTACCTGAAATCTTCCCGATTTTTCCCGGGACAAAACTCCAAAGACTTCAACGCCTTTAGAACGTGTGAAAGTATATAATTATGCCGGAAGCTTGTCAAGAAATTTTTTTCATAACTACCGCAACATCCATTGCTCGTCGCCAGAGCAGCATATCAAGGTCCTAAACATGATGTGTTAACCCCGCCAGCATCACGCTGATCACCGCAACATACGACGCCACAATAAAACCGATGACCAACCAAGACATCTGATCGAACAGCATTTTTTGCTCTTTCATTTTGTCACCTCCCGTCATTTTCATCATTCCCTTTGAGAAGGAATGACGAGGATCGCCTCTTTACAAATTTAATAGGCGGCCTTTCTTAAAACAAAAAAGTCCTCTTCAAAACATGCAAACATCCCTGTTTTAAAGAGGACCTCAGCGCCCCAAAAAAAATCCAACTGCACACGCCCGGTGCGAGCTGGACCTCAATGTCCGTAAATAAAAAATCCCCTCAACGCGTCATTGCATTAAGAGGACATCAGTGCCCTGCAAAAGTACGTTCTAACTATATAACTTATTTTTTGCGTTGTCAAACTATTTTTTTACTTACCGCTGCAACTCATCCATCAAGATGATCGACTCCGCGATATCTTTCATGGAGCGGCAGGAATCCATGCTCTTTTTATGGATCACTTTATAGGCCGCTTCTTCCGCCAGATTATTCATACGCATGAGGATCCCCTTGGCGCGTTCGATCAGCTTACGGGTTTCCAGGGCCTCTTTGGCGCGCAAAGTCTCTTCCATCAATTTTGTGTTTTCGACCGCCACGGCCGCTTGGTTGGCAACCATCTGCAAAATATCGATTTCATCCTGGCTGAAGTGGTGCGGTGTTTTCGTATACACATTGATGATGCCGATGGCTTTTTCCTTAACGATCATCGGCACCGAGAGCATGGACGTGAGTTCTTCCTTAACGGCCAGATCACGGTAGAGATACCTCGACTCATTTCTGACATCATAAATAGAAAGCGAGTGCCGCGACTTCAACACCTCGCCGCTGATGCTGCCATGAACCGTCACATTGGGTTTTTTCTTATAATCTTCGCTTAAGCTCTGCGTGGCCTTAATGACCAATTCTTCGCCTTTGTCGTTGAGGAGCATGATCGAACAGATCTTTGAATTCAACATCTCCGCCGTCACCACCACGATAAGATTTAAAATTTCATCGAGATACCGTTCGGAGGTGATCGAATGACTCACCTTGATAAGGCTGTCAAACTGGGCCGCCTTCTTTTTTGTTTCCAAATAAAGCCGCGCGCTGACAATGACGCCGCCGATCTGCTTGGCGATGGTATGGATCAAATTGATCGTGTTGGGCGCATAATCGTGCGGTTTTTTATGCTGCACATTGATAACGCCGATGGCCTTGCCTTGATAAACGATCGGCACCGAGAGAAAGGCTTCGTAACGGTCTTCCGGAAGCACATCAAAACTCTTGAAGCGCGGATCGCGGGAAGCGTTCTTTTTGATGGCCACGAGTTTGTTCTCACGGGCCACCCAGCCGGTGATCCCCTCGCCGATCTTCAAATTGATTTTTCCCAATTCTTTCTGGTGCGGGGTCTTCGAGGCCCAAAGGGTCAGGTGTTCACGCTGGTCATCAAAAAGATAAATAAAGACCGAGTCGGCCGTGGTCATCTCGGTGACGATCTTCACGATTTCATTAAGAATCAAAATTAAATCCAGCTCCGAACTCGTAAGATCAACGATCGTGCGCAAAATTTTTAACTCTTGCGCCGTGCTGATCTTGAGCTTCTTATTTTGAATACGTGCTTTGACCATAAAAAAACATCCCTCCCTAGATTTGGCTTCCGACGGTATTTTCTATAATCATCGCCAAGCAGCCTCCGCCGCCTAAACAAATACAAACCAAACCCAGCTTTTTCTCTTCCTGCACCAAGGCCTGTGTTAAGGTCACCAAGATCCGTGTTCCGGCAGCTCCCAGGGGGTGCCCCAGGGCAATGTCTCCCCCGTAAATGTTGATCTTCTTCTCTGGAATCTTCAATGTTTGCTGAGTATAGATCGCCTGCACCGCAAAGGCTTCGCTGATTTCAAAGAGATCGATATCGGTGAGCGACAAACGGCACTGCTTAAGGCACTTTTCAATGGCCGGAACAGCTGCGGTAAAAACTTTTTGCGGCTCAACCGCCACCGCCGCATATCCCAAGATTCTCGCCAGCGGTTTCAGTTTTTCCTTTTTGACCGCTTCTTCCGAGGCCGCCACGACCGCTGCCGCGCCGTCGCTGGGAACCGAAGAATTTCCGGCGGTCACGCAGCCATTCTTAACAAACGCGGCCGGGAGCGCCGCCAGTGTTTCCAATTTAATATTTTTACGCGGGCGGTCATCGTCTTTAAAAAATTCATCGGCGGTCATCTTGACGGAAACGATCTCTTGACGGAATTTTCCGCCGGATTGGGCTTCCACGGCACGGCGATGACTTTCCCAGGCAAAGCGATCCTGCGCTTGACGAGAAATACCGCTGTCCCGGGCCAACCACTCCGCGAGGTCCCCCATGCGCTTGCCGGTCAACGGACACAAAAGACCGTCCTGCAAAAGGCTTTCCTGAAATGCGACGGGCTTTTTATCTTTGCCCTGGGCACTGGAAAGAAACGGGCAATGCGTTGCGCTTTCTGTTCCGCCGGCCAAAACCAATGAGGCATGACCGGCTTGAATCGCTTGGGCCGCTAAAAAAACCGACTGTAAGCCTGCCCCGCAGACATTATTCACGGTGTACGCCGGGATAGATACGGGCAATCCGGCCATGACCGCGGCCTGCCGGGCCAGATTCTGCCCGGTGCCGGCGCCCACGGTGTTGCCGAGCACAACTTCATCAATGGAGCCTGCTTTGATCTTAGAACGCCGCACAATCTCTTTGATGACGATCGATCCCAGCTGCGCCGCGGAGTAATCTTTTAAACCTTTCGCCGGGCTGCCGATGGGAGTACGCAAAGCTTGCAGGATATAAATAGACTTGCTCATAGCCTTCACATATTTTCCAGGATCAGATCCACGTTCACGTGTTTCTTGACGAGCGCGGTGGCTTCGGTAATTTTATCTTTGTCGGTTTTCTGAATTTTACAAATTAAATGCTCCAGCTTGGCCGCGACGCTGTAGGTGTCCGACTCCGCCAGCAGAACCGGCATGCGGCTTTTCTTAAGCATCTCAATGATCTTGGAACTGGGGATCAGGTCTCCCGTTAAAATAATTCCCGAGATTAAATTCTTCTGCTCGCGGGTGATCAAATGCGAGCTCACTGCCACCATGATATTGTCGATCCGATCGCCGGAGATGAGCACCAGCGTCCCTTCCTTAAGATAATTGATCATGTTCTGCGGTTCCATGGCGGCGACGATCGTATGATGCACGCGCCGATCCAGATTGTCTTCGCCGCAAAGCAACTTTAACCCCAACAGACCCCGCACCTGCTCAACGGTAGGAGCCTTCAGCAGCGAATCCCACGGGATCATCCCCAACAAACGTATCCCTTTGTTTTTTAATCCCTGTTCAACGGTTTTTTTGATTTTTTCATATTTTTCCGCCAGCACTTTATTGACGATCACCCCCAAAACCTCAACACCCTTTAAATCAAACAAGGCTTTATTCAGCATGATCTCATCGATACTTTTGCCGATCCCGCCCTCACTGACAATGATCACCTTAGACCCCAGCAGGCTCGCCACATCGGCGTTCGACAGATCGATCACGGACCCGACCCCGGCATGCCCGGTCCCTTCGACGATAATAGCGTCTTTGCCGCTGGTGAGAGCATTGAACGACTGGACGATCTTGCTGCGCAGTTCATCGCTTTGCGGATTAAAAATATATTTTTCGGTAAAGCCGCGACCGATCGTGATGGGACTCATGTCCTTAATCCTCTTGCGAAAATGATACAAGGCGCCGATCAAATAAGAATCCTTATCGATATCAAATTCTCCGACGTGAACATACTGCTGGCCGATGGGTTTCATGAAGGCTGTCTTGAGCTTGCGCTCTTTAAAAATTTTATACAGCCCCAGCGCCATCGTGGTCTTGCCGGCATTCTGATGGATGGAGGAAAGAAAAACACTTTTGACTTTTTTACGTTTGGTCATAGGTAAGAGTGGGTGACGGCTATGGTAACGAAACCCGTTTCGGTATTTGGTCAATGGTTACGTTAAGAGAACAATAACGTTACCAAAAAACGACACGGGCAGTTTAACCTTAACCGCAAGACGTTATTTTGGATACTATTATAGTATCTTTCGACGGATTCGTTATTTTAATTTTTTAGAAAATGCGGCAGGAATTTCGTCGGGAAAATCAACGACGGTAACGCCCGCTTGACGCAGGACTTCGATCTTGGCTTCAGCCGTGCTGTCACCCGAGGAAATAATCGCGCCGGCATGCCCCATGCGTTTACCCTTAGGGGCGCTGCGCCCGGCGATAAAACCGACGACCGGTTTTTTCACTTCCCTTTTGATATACTGGGCAGCGATCTGTTCATCCTCGCCGCCAATCTCACCAACCATCACGATGCCTTGGGTTTCGGGATCTTTCACAAAAAGTTCCAGGGCATCGATGAACCGCGTGCCGATGATCGGGTCTCCGCCCAAACCTACGCACGTGGATTGACCGATATTTTTTAAAGTAAGATTATAAACCACCTCATACGTCAGCGTCCCGCTGCGGGAGACGACGCCGATCGGGCCGGATTTATGGATATGTCCCGGCATAATGCCGACCTTGCTTTTCCCGGGAGAGATAAGCCCCGGACAATTGGGACCAAGCAAGCGCGAGCGGCTTTTCACCAGTTCTTTTTGGACATCCACCATATCCAAGACCGGAATGCCTTCGGTGATACAAATGATCAACTCGATTCCGGCCTTGATATCTTCGAGGATGGCGTCTTTGGCAAACTTTGCCGGAACATAAATGACCGCCGTGTTGGCCTGGGTTTTGTCCTTGGCCTCGGCGACCGAATTAAAGACCGGGATCCCGGCGACATCCTGTCCGCCTTTGCCGGGCGTCACTCCGCCGACCACCTTAGTCCCGTACTCCGCCATCTTCTGGGTATGGAACGACCCGTCCCGGCCGGTGATACCTTGAACAATCAAGCGTGTGTTTTTATCAATTAAAATACTCATAATAGAATCACCCCGTCACCAAGTCACCAGTAAAACCTTAACACCGCTAGTGACATGGTGACCTTGTGCCATCGTCAACCTTGTCTTGCTAACGCCACAACCTGCTCCACCGCTTCGCGCATCGATGAGCAGGTGCTGATCTTGGCCTTAGCTAAAATTTCTTTGGCTAATTCTTCGTTCGTTCCGGTCAACCGCACCACCATGGGAATACGCATCTCCAATTGCTTACGCGCTTCCAAAATTCCGTTAGCGATATCGTCACAGCGCGTAATGCCGCCAAAAATGTTGACCAAAATCGATTTTGTTTTTTTATTCTTTAAAATAATCTTTAACGCGGTCAAAACTTTTTGCGGACTGGAACTCCCGCCCACATCCAAAAAGTTCGCCGGATCCCCGCCCAAAAGTTTCACCACATCCAACGTGGCCATGGCGAGTCCCGCCCCGTTCACGACGCATCCCACATTTCCGTCGAGCTTGACAAAACTCAAACCCGCCTGCTTGGCTTCCATTTCATCCGCGTCTTCAAATTTGACGTCCTGTAACTTCTGGATATCTTCGTGACGGAACAACGCGTTATCATCGAAATTAATTTTGGCATCGGCCGCGACCATGTTGCCGCGATCATCGATCGCCAGCGGATTGATTTCCGCCAGAGAGCAATCCAATTCACAAAATAATTTCAATAAATTTTGAAATATTTCGGCACCGGCCTTTTGAGAGGGCGCGTCTGGAAAAATCGCCTTAACAAAAAGAGTTAACCGCGCCTGATCAATCACACGATTGGCGTTAAGATAAAGTTTATGAATGGCTTGGGAATTTTGCTTGGCGGTTTCTTCGATATCCACGCCGCCGGCCGAACTGGCGATGAGCACAATATCGTTCTTGGCAGGGTCAATCGTTATAGCGACATAAAATTCTTTTTTGATAGCAATGGCCTGAACAACAAAAATTCTTTCGACCGGATAACCTTTGATATTAAGCGCTTTCAGCTGCGGAAAAGCTTTACTCAGCTCGGCCGCAGTCTTGACCACCTTAATCCCCCCGGCCTTACCGCGGCCGCCGACCAGCACCTGGGATTTTAAAACAACCGGAAAACCGATTTTTTCGGCAATAGATTGAGCTTCATTCAGGGTCGTGGCGACTTCGCCGCTTAAGACCGGAATGCCGAATTTTTTAAATAATTCTGCCGCTTGATATTCGTGGATTTTCATAAGATGTCAGTGCGCTTCACACAAAGAACCGCATTTGAGATATTAGCATATAGTTTGTTTCACTATTGGTCAAAGAAATTCTTTATTACCTTTTCGGTTTTAAACTCGATTGCGGCGCGGGAAGAAAATCTTTCAACTCCTGCAGCGTTTTAAATCCGATATTGCCGTCCGGCCTCAAGCCCATCGCATTCTGGAATTTCTTGACCGCCTGCTCGGTCTGCGGCCCCATACGCCCGTCGATTTTACCGGAATTAAAGCCGGCGTTCTTCAAAGCGGTTTGCACTGCCGCCACATCAATCTCTCCTTCCTTGACCAGCCCGACCTCCTGAAAAACATTTAAGTGGGCCCAGGTCGCCTTATCCACAAAACGCGTTACCGGAAGATTATTATCTCTTTGGAAAGCCTCAAGTGCCAAACGGGTATTATTCCCCAAGCCGCCGTCGATACTGCCCGCTTTATAGCCGTAAAGCTTTAACAGCTTCTGAACCTCGATGACTTTGGGATTGGGCTCAAAAGGGATCGTCTCGCCCAGCAAGGCTTTTTCTTCCGCTCCTTCTCTTTGCAGAAGCCCGTAAATAAAATCGCACCCCAAAATACAGGGCAAAAGGCATAAACAAAAAATACAAGACAGTTTCTTCATATACGGCATAGGCTCAACCCTAGGTATGGTTTATAAAAACCAAATATTTATAGCACAAATACCCGCGGCCGTAAACCTTTCAAGAATCCAGCTTATTTCGTTGCAGTATAAAAAAACCGGTGCTATAATTTTTCTACTTTCACCATTAACCTTATCACTAAAACATGAGTGCAAAAAATAAATATATCTTAGCGACCGCCGCGTTTTTCCTCGTGATCTACTTTGTGGCCATTCCGCTGATGAACCGCCAAAAGGCCGCGTCTACGGCCCGGGCGCTGTTTGGCTACTGGCTAGAAAATGATGCCGTCACCGCTCTCAAATTTTTCAGTGACATTAAAAAATTTCCGCCGATCTATGATCTCAAATCTTATAAAATCGTTAAAGTTAAAATGGGGCGGGTGAACGGCCGGCTCTTGGCGCGTTTTTATGTTACCTTGGAATTCCCGCCCAATAATCCCATGCCCTCGGGAAAAGTCTGGGTCTGCGAACTAGAAAAATTCAGCCGCGGCTGGCAGGCCGCGGATTTCTATTTATCACAGGAATAATTTCGTTCCCGTTATTATCTTTCTCCCCGGTAATCCTTAACCATCAACGATAAAACATACCGTGCCGTGCGTCCATCCCAATCCTGGATCGACTCCCAAAACGTCCGTATCCCAGCAGCCTTGTAACCAAACGCGTAAAGAACGGCGCCTGTTTCCCGCTGGTCCACATATTCCGGCAGAGGATCAAAGAAATCCTTTAATGCCGCTACAAAAATATTTTCTCTCGATAAATCAGGCAAAGAAATCGTTTCTAAATCTACCTGTGCTGTTTTCAAACGTTCTTCGAACTTCGCGACTTTTTCGACCAAAACAAATTTGCCGCGCTTGACGAATACCACCACCGGCCCTTTGACAAAGACCAATTGCCAATCAGAACGGGTAATCAAATAATCCATGTATCTATAATGAAAAGCTTCATTGGCATTAAAAAGAACAATGTCAAACCGATACTGCGCTTCGGCTGCCGGCCAAAACTGTGCGGGATCGGCTAAAATCTTCAAGTAAACCTTGGCATCGCATTGGTTCGCCTGTCGCCCGTCGACAAAAGGCCTTAACCGCGGATAGCTCGTCCAGCCGATGTACCCGCCGTATTCATAACTGTTAAAAACACGGCCGGTTATCCCATTGGCATTTAAGAAGCGGGCCGCCGCGGCCGGATTATCCGCATCTTCCTGCAAGAAAATTTTTCTCACCGCTTGGTTACTCAGCACAACTTTTTGCTGAACCGTATGCACAATGTTGATCACCAAAAGAAAAGTCATGACGCCATAGATCAACCGATCGACTTTTTTATTTTCTGGCCAAACACGCCAGCGTTCCGCCAAAGATAATTTTTGCAGGCCTTCCACGATAATATAGGCAGCGACGATAACAAAAAAATCCGCTGCCCGGCTGGCGTAAAGAAAAGAAAAAAGCGCCGTTAAAAAAAGCATGACGTGGGTCAAACTTTTGTTCCGCGGCATTCCCAGCACTCCAACCGCTGGGATCAGCAGCAAAAAAAACCATGCTCCGCGGAAGGACAAAATTTCTATCGGCGGACGCATTTCGGCCGTCATATGCCCCATGCCGTAAAAATCAATAAACCCGGGCACAAAAACAGCCTTCGCCGGAAACAAAGCTCCCGTCATGCCGTATGGATTGATAAAAAGAGCGCCTGCGCTCAACCCGCAGACAAGCAGCAAATTTTTTATTTTGGAAAGGACCTCGCCGCGCGCCGCCGATGACACGTAATATCGAATGACTTCGGACAATAAAAACAAAGCCGGCAGACTAAGGCCGTAAATAAAACTTCCCGCGTGCAGATTCCCCCAAACAAGGACGGCTAAAGGAAGCCATAACAATTCCGTCCATTTGCCGTAAGTTTGATGCCGGAATAAAATAATGAGAAATAGCTGAATAAAAATAAAATTAAAAATAAAAGGCCGCAAGAGACAACGGGTCCCCAACCCAAAGGCCATTATAAAAATAAGCAAAAAAAGCCAAGCCAGTGGCATTTTCCGGCGGGCATACATAAAAAACATTCCCAACGCCAGAAGAAAAACACAAGCCCTCAGCAATTGCAAGCCCTGATACCCGGCGATGTCTTGCGTGAGATAAAATATAACGCTGCCCAGCCACTGCGTCAGAATCCAGGGATCGGCGCGCTCGGCAAAAGGAAAAATGTCAACGTGCGGCACAGCGTGATGCTGAACGATCCACCGCCCCGCGTTCAGATGCCACCAGATATCTTCCGTTTCCAAAGGGCAATAAAAAAAGATAAATAGAAAAACGACAAGAAGAGCGCCAGAAAAATTTCTTAATAAATCTTTTTTCATAAAAAAGGATTATTTTCTAATGACCCACAGAGATGTCAGAGATTTATGAAGCAGGGACCAAATATCCTCACTGGAGATGGCTTGCAGGATCCCTTCGGCCGTTTCTTTGTTATTCATAATCGTTGCGATGGCCCGCAGGATCTGGACCTGAATATCGTCGTCTTCGTGAGGCGTGAGGATCAAAAAAATACATTGGGTTAATTTTCCGTCGGGCGAGTCCCACTCAATACCGACCGGTGACCGACCAAAAGCGATGATCGGCTTGACCAATTGCCGGATGCGGGCGTGCGGCAGCGCAATGCCTTCCTCAATAGCGGTTCCCATGATGTTCTCGCGCTGCAAGACAGCTTCCGTAAGATTGTCGGCATCGTACATGCCTTCTTCCTCAACGACAACTTCACAAAGTTCGCGGATCGCATGATCACGGTCCGCGGATTTCAATTGCGCCATGACCGTCCGGCGGGAGAAAAACTCTAAAACGCTGACCTCCTTGCGTCGGCGGATCGAGTAACTGAGCCAAGGGCCTAAAATAACGACCGAAATGATCGCGCCGCAAACAATGGCAATAAACATCGCCTCGGTGATCAAATGATATTGCAGGGCCAGCACCCCGATGACAATCTCCATCGCGCCGCCGGGGGTATGCGCGATCGCCACAGATAAACGGTTCGCCCGCGACACCTTGGCCGCGACAACCCCCAGCCAGCCCCCGAGAAAACGTCCCGTGACACCGACGACCGTGACAAAAGCGACCAGAAAAGGATCAAAATTCTTTAAAAAATCTACCCGCAAACCGATCCCGGTAAAAAAGAAAGGCACAAAAACCGCAAAGACCATTTGCGAGATCACCTGCCGCGTCCTCTCGGATAAGGCCTTGGCCTCTCCGGCCATAATACCCGCGATAAAAAAACCGAATAGCGCATGGATTCCGAGTTTTTGCGTCACCGCGCCGCACAATAATCCCAGCAGGCAGATAAACGTCAGCGAACTGCTCGGCTCCGGCATTCTCGCCTGCTTCATTTTTAAAATCACACTATTGGCAAAATTTCTACCGACCGTTAAACACAATGTCGTAAAACCGATGGTTGCCGAAAATATCAAAAGATTTTTGAACAACCCCATATCCACGTGCATGAACAAGCCCAATACCAAAGTAAAGATCAGCCAGCCGACAATATCATTCACCGAGAAAGCCGACATGATCAAAAATCCCAGATCGGTTTTTGACAGGTGTAAGTCATGCAGGGCCCGCGCCACAACCGGCATCGCGCTAATGGCCATGGCCGTCGCCATAAACAGGGCAAAGATGATCTTCTGCTGCGGATCAACCAGATAATGCTCGGGCAGTAAAAAACATAAGGAAAACGCCAACAGCATGGGAACAATGATGCCGATCAGGGCGATCTTTAACGCCTCCCCGCGCTGCCGCCAGGCGCTGGAAAAATCGATCTCGAGCCCTGTTTCCAATAAAAGAAAAAAGGCACCGAGCCAGCCGACGGTCTCCAGCATCACTCGCTGCGGGATATCCGCCGGAAATATTCCCTGATGAAGGGCAGGGAAAAACCGTCCCAGGATCGTCGGTCCCAAGAGAACACCGACAAAAATTTCGGCGGTCAGGGTGGGTTGTTTCCAAAAGCGCAGGATTTCTCCGAAAACCCGGGAAAGGCCGAGTAATAAGAATATCTGCACCAAAAAAATAAAAATATTGTGTTCCGTCAAATAATTCATCATCGCTTCCTTACTGCTGTTATTATTTCTCAAATATCATAAAAACAAAAGGCTGAAATCGAATTTTTTCAATTTCAGCCTTTTTAAAAAACTATTTGAAATATCCTTTACCGACGTTTCCCGCCACCTCGCTCACTGCCGCCGTATGATCCGGCCCCGCCGGCACGGTGCTTGCCTCCCTGGCCTCGTCCTGCCCCAACCCCCTGACCGTGATCCCGGACACCCCGATCCGAATGATCTTCTTTACGGTCACGCGCATCTTCCCGGTTATCCCGGCGATTCTCGCGACGGTCAAAACGATCTTCCCGTTTATCCCGGCCATCTTCGCGACGATCTCTGACATCTTCCCGGCGATCCATGCGGTCTTCCACTCTGTCCTTGACGCCGCCATCATGGCGTCGATCCCACACGTCCTCCCGTTTATCGCGCACATCTTCGCGGCGATCTCTGACATCTTCCCGGCGGTCACGCCGATCTTCACGCCGATCCATGCGATCCTCTACCCGATCCTCGACACCTTCACGACGATCTTTCCTCTTCTCTTTCATGCGCGGCGCAATATCTCCTTTTTCGCGAGCATCTTTCATGTCTTCTCTTAGTTCCTGCCTGGCTCCTTTTAACTCTTTGCGATTATCCTGCATGTCTTGAACATTTCCCTGATGCACATCTTTAAGCTGGCCTCGCAGCTCGCGAGCCTTATCCCAGTCACCGGCTTCCCTGGCAGCGCGGATCTCTTCCCTCAATTGCCGTTCCTCGTCTCTGGCGGCCTGAGCTTCCCCCTTGACCTCTTGGCGTTTATTTTTCATCGCCTGCCGGTCGGATTTCATTTCTCCCCGGACACTGCCAGCGTCGGTCGATCCGTCCTCGGCCCAGGCGAATGTTCCTCCCGTTAATAAAAAACAAAGACCAATAAAAATAAAAGATTGTGATATTTTTTGTTTCATAGACCCCTCCCTGTTTTGACACATTATACCATTAAAAAATTGCATATCCTAAAATCATAAAATTTTCAATAAAACCATACCGCGCTCAGAATATAATCTCCTTCTGCTATAATAAAGCACCATGCGTTACTGGATCCTGATATTTGTACTCCTCTACTCCTATCTATTCGGCGTTCTTTTGAACCATGAAAATGCCTGGATGCATCCGGAAGTGGCCGACACCACATCCGCCATCCTCCAAAAACATACATCCTTCGCAGATCGGTTTTCTCAATTCTTAAACTGGCAACTGTTCGGCGGGCAATTCGAAGGCAAGTCCGTCTGTCTGCCGAGACTGTTCACGCATATTTTTCAAACCGGCAACATTCTGCTGCGCAACTGGCTGTTCCAATATATCCCGCCGCATCCCAGCTTCTCGATCACTTGGCTTTTTGCCCTGTTCCTGGCGCCGTATTTCTTTTATAAATTGATGTGGAATTTGACCCGGGATAAAAACATCGCCCGCCTGACAGCCGCGCTCTATCTGTGTCTCCCCGGGAGCTTGATCCCGGTCATCATGCTTTTCCATCCCGGGAAACCCATGTCGAATTTTTTTTATATTTTTTGTTTATATCTCGGCTCGCGTCTCCAGCAAAATCTCGGATCGCTCACTCCGGATCGTTTCAAGCGCGATTTCTTTCTGCTCAGCTTAACCATATTCCTATCTTTATTCTTTGATGAATACTGCCTGTTCCTTTTTATCTTGCTGCCGCTTTTCTACCCCGAGGTTTTCTGGGACCGCAACAAGGTATGGACCACGGCCGTTTATCTGGCCATCCCGCTTCTCTATTACCTGACCGTCGTCTATAATTTACCAAAATTATATGCCTGGGCGGGGTATCCGGGCTTTGACGTTCTCGCCTTCACCGGCATTCAACGCTATGTTCCCACCATACAATTTTTTTCAACACCCGTCAATTTTGTTTTACTGCTGCACGATAATCTGGGGGCGGGATTTAATGCGTATCTGACAGAATCGTCCCGCAGCGTATTCTCCACTCACTTTCTGGCCATTGATAATTCTCTCAC
>MHGP01000022.1:9611-13501 GCA_001805615.1 Omnitrophica WOR_2 bacterium RIFCSPHIGHO2_02_FULL_48_11 | reverse complement strand
ATTATAAAAAAATTTGTCATCTCGCATGCCTGCGGTCTTGATTTTTTGCCGGCCATTCAGCACACCCGCCAGATCGGCCATATCACTCCCGATAACATCAAACCGTTTTTTAAAAAAGCCTCGGCCATTTATGATTTTATCATTGTCGACGGAGGCAAGGCGTTCAGCGAGACGCTGATCACCGCACTGGATAATTCCAGCTTGATATTTTTAGTGGCGACTCCGGATGTGCTGGCGGTTTATCAGATCAAATGGTCGCTGGATGTTCTGCAAAGTCTGCATTTCCCGGCCAAAATGGTCCGGTTGATCTTGAATCGTTCTGAGAGCCGCGGTGGCGTGGCTTGGCAGGAGGTGCAAGCCGCTTTAAAGAACGCCTCTGATCTGGCGTCGGAAATTTTTTCGCATATTCCATCGGATGGAAAAGTCGTCGGCATGGCGCTGAATCAGGGCGTGCCGTGCGTTGTCGACAACCCCAAGACGAAGATCTCCGAAGCGTTCTTTAAAATGGTGCACGATCTGCAGAAAGAAACGATTTATATCCGTTCGGCGGAAGTCGCTCAGATGCGCACGCTGGATAATATGCAAAAGCCGGGTCAGTTTTGGGAAAAATTCGGCATTTCGCAACAGGTCGTGCAGGGCAGCGGACAGGCCCCTATTATTTTTGAAGAGGATGACGAAGTCGTTGCCCTTAAGAAAAAAATCCATGAAAAGTTGATCGTGCGGATGCATTTGGAAGATATTAAACCGGAGGCCTTGAGCGATCCCAAGCAGGCAAAGCAGATCAAGAGTAACGCCGAAAAGATCATCAGCAACCTTTTGATGGAAGAAAAGGGCGGCATGATCTCTTCGCATGAAGAGCGCGTGCGGTTGGTCACAGAAATTGTCAATGAGGCCTTGGGGCTGGGGCCCTTGGAAGATTTTCTAATGGATTCGGAAGTCACCGACATCATGGCCAATAACCGGAAGGAAATTTACGTCGAAAAGCACGGGAAATTGGTCTTAACCAACAAACGTTTTATTTCGGATGAACAGATGCGTTCCATCATTGATCGTATTGTCGCGCCCTTGGGCCGCCGTATCGATGAATCCACTCCCATGGTGGATGCCCGTCTGCCCGACGGGTCGCGCATCAATGCCATCATTCCCCCGCTGTCTTTAAACGGTCCGATGATCACGATCCGTAAATTCGGGATCGAGCGTCTCGACGCGCAGGATCTGTTGCTCAAATACAACAGCATGTCAAAGCCAATTTACGAGTTCTTGAACGCCTGTGTTTTGGGGCGAAAGAATATTATTGTCTCCGGCGGGACCGGCGCGGGCAAAACAACTTTATTGAACGTTATTTCGCAGTTTATCCCGGATGATGAGCGTATTATCACCATTGAAGACGCGGCGGAATTGAGATTGAAAAAAAGTCATTGGGGCCGCTTGGAATCCCGGCCCACGAATATTGAAGGAAAAGGTGCGGTGTCTATCCGTGATTTGTTTATCAATACCCTGCGCATGCGGCCCGATCGTATTATCATCGGCGAGTGCCGCGGACCGGAAATTTTGGATATGCTTCAGGCCATGAATACCGGACACGACGGATCCATGACCACCCTGCATGCCAATTCCACCCACGATGTTTTGACACGTATGAGTTCTATGATTTTGTTAAGCGGGATCGAGCTTCCGGTGCGCGCGATCAATGAAATGATTTCTTCGGCCATTAACATTATTGTGCATGTCGCCCGTTTCTCCGACGGGTCACGCAAAATCACGGGTGTCACGGAAGTCGCCGGCCTCATTGAAGATTTTCAACTTGACCTGAAGGATGTCTTTATTTTTGAGCATCGCGGCATGAACACGGAAGGAACGACCCTGGGGGATTTTAAACCCACCGGCTATGTTCCCAAATGTTATTATGACCTGGTGCAGCGCGGCATTCATATCGATAAAAAAATGTTCACCCACGAAGCCTAACGATTCTTGAAAATCCGCAATCTTACCCAAAATACCGTTCTCGCCCTTGAGGCAAAAACCGCCGACACTTCCCTCTCGCGCATGACCGGACTGCTCAATCGATCTTCACTCGGTGACCACGAAGCGCTGATCATCACACACTGCCAATCGATCCATATGTTATTTATGCGTTTTGCCATCGATGTTATTTTTGTTGACCGGACGGATCGGGTGGTCGGTTTAGTGGAAGGCATCAAGCCCTACCGTTTAAGTCCGATTTTTTTTAAAGCTCATTACGCGGTCGAAGTTAAGGAAGGCGTGATCAAAAATTCAAAAACACAACTGGGGGATCAACTTGCATTGGCGGGTTAAGGTCGCGTAGCCCGTTTCGGCATTCGGTTTAACGGTTAGGGCTAAAATCCAGACGAATAACGTTACCCGAGTACGATACGGGCATCGTTACCGTCACCGAATATCTCAATTATTCCTCCATGTGCCGTAAGTCATCCGCAGCTCTGTCAATTTCATCCAGCCATTTATGGCAATATTTACAAATCTTCGCTTCTACTAGGATTTTTTTCCCGCAAAAAATACAATTCTTTTTTTCCACGCCATGATAATCCACCTCCAAGATGCCGTCAATTAAGTACTGATTGCATTGGGGGCATTTTAAAGGTTTTTCGGCCAAATCTTCAAAACAATAAGGGCATTTCTTGACCATGACCCTACTATAACAGTTTCTTAAAGCAAGCGATAGCAAAAAAGCGATTTTCTTATAAGAATATATAAGTTGTTTCTTGAACTAATCGTTGCAGTTAATGTCCATTGTGATATACTGACATTTAATAATGTCCAATCAGGATTGGCGGAGAAAATAGATGGGAGTTGTTTATAAATTCAAAAAAGATGTGGTGGATTTTGTGGTCCGCCAAAAAGCCGAGAATAAAAGCTTGAGCTGCCGCACCTTGGCGGACATTGTCAGCAAGAAATTTGACATTGCCGTTTCGAAATCCTCCATCAATTCTATTCTGCAAGAGGCGCAGTTGAGCAGCCCTGTGGGCCGCCGGTCCGTTACCTCTAAAAAAGAACGCATTTTTCAAATTCCCTCAGAAAAAAAGAAGGAATTTTTCAAAAAAACACCTGATCCGCATATTCCCAGTATTGCGGCAGAGAAGAAATTCACTCATGCCGAGCCGTCTTTAGGGGAGATGTCCCCGGCTGTTGAAAAAAAGAAATCTTCTGCGGCCATCGATAAGATCGCAAAAAGAGCAGTCAGCGCTGCGCGGCGCATGGCGCGGCCGCAACCTATGGAGCGGAAATTTTTATTTGACCATATGGGCTGCATTTTTTTGAAAGCTGCGGAATGGGATCTGGCTTCAACCAACCTGTTGACGGAATTAACGAAAGAACAATTGACCGGTTTTTCCAAAGAGGATATTCAGGCCGCGAGCCAGGCGTTACTTTATTTAGAGCCTTTCGGATTTCAGACGATCCAGGATCTAGCGTACTATGCCGGACAAGGTTTGCGGACCCTGCACGGCATTCGCGCACCGCTGGATTTTCGTAAGATGGAAACCATTGTTAATGCCTGGGGCGCGATGAGCGAATTGCCGCTTAAAATATCCAGTGAAGTAGATTTAGTGAGTTCCGAATTGGCGGCGGTGCAAATCGTTTTGGAAAGCGGCGAGAAATATTATTGTGACGGGAATTTTGCTGCGGTTTGGCGTAGCAATGTCCAATCTGAATTTGGCTCGTCGCAGAATAAGCTATTGTCCAATCTGTCGAAGGATATTATCAACAATATTGATCCGCTGATTCTTCTCTCTGCGGCGCAAACCCATTCTTTGACAGAAGAATTTAGCGTGCTGGTCGCTTCTTTTGAAAATCGCCCGGCAAAAAAAATTCAGCGCGCGGTCGTACTGGATGAAACCGGGCAGGAAATTGCG
>MHGP01000022.1:3786-9482 GCA_001805615.1 Omnitrophica WOR_2 bacterium RIFCSPHIGHO2_02_FULL_48_11 | reverse complement strand
GCTGACAAATTTACTTATACTGAAATCCCGGAGAAAAAGTTCCCAGCCTCCTTAAAAGTTTTAGCCTCGACGCTGCGCGGGGCTGTCCTGCGGCGTTTTAACCAGACCGATCCGGTGGTTGTGCTTTTGACCAATATTCCCGCCCCTGAAATCTCTCTGGAAGAGGTTATTTTTAGTTATTTTTTGAGGTGGCCCAACCTCGGCACCAGCCATACGCTTCGCTGTTTGCAAGGAGCGCCGCCCCACAGCCAGACCCCCAATATGGAAAACCAAGAAGGCATGGAAATGACCGGGTTCGATTTGAAAGGCCAGCTGCTGGCCTTGCGGTCTCAACTGGAAAAATACTGTAAAAAGCATTTTGGAGGCGATTTAGGCAATGATTTAACTGATTTTATGGCAGAGTGTTATAAGCTTAACGGGTACTGGCAAGAAGATGCCCACTATACTTGTGTGGAGCTGGCCTTGCCAAAGGAAAAGCAGCAATACCAGCCTGTCTTGGCAGCGGCTGTACAGCGGGTCAATGAGAGCGATATTAGGACCCCCACCGGCCAAAAATTGATTTTGACCTATCAAATCCCCTAAGCCGCATAGGCAGGAAGCCTCCCGCCAAGAAACCGCTTGCATAAATAACCCCCTCCCCAACTTGACACCCTATAATACTATATGTTATACTCTGCTTACTTTTGGCTGCACAATAAATTAGAATAAGGATGTGACAAAATGCTGTCCCTAACATATCTGGTTAAAAACGCGAACAAGAGAAATTGTTATCATATTGATAACAATCAAGATATGTTATTTGTCCCTCGGGAGCTTTAGCCCGGGGTTTTTTATTTGTTATGCTCTTTGGTTACGGATCTATCCCCTCATAAGCGGGGTTTAATTCCACGAACGTGGAGGCGGGTTTTCTTTAATAGATAAACCGGCCATAGAAGCCCGGATGTATGAATTTCCGCTCTTTGGTTGAAAGAGCCAGGGCAAAGGTCATCTTGTAACACTGAGGTAAACCACGATGCTGTCGCTCAGGAACAAAATCGAGAGTCGAAATGGTCAGAATCTACTAGAATATGCGACCATCGTTGGTATTATTGCTGTCGCCATGATAGCCATGAGCACTTACGTGTTTAGAGCCACACAAGCAACCCAGCAAGAGATCCAAGAGGAATTCGTCAACGAATAACAGGTTTGAGATCATGACATCGAAGGGATGTCTTAAAGACGTTAAGGAGGAAATTAAATGTTAAAAAAATTCGTTAAGCGTAATAAAAAAGGGCAAAGCACCCTCGAGTATATCATCTTGGTTACCGGGGTCATTGCCATTATCATTGTCTTTGCAGGCCCAGGCGGTCTCTTTTCTCAATCATTAAATAGGACTCTGGGGCAAGGCACCAATGGTATGGAGGATATGTCCAATAGACTAAGAAATTCCAGACCGTAATTTGCAGTTGGGAGATCTTAGTACAAACTTATTATTAGGAGGAAATTATCCATGTTTAGAAAGTTAGTAAAAAATAAAAGAGCACAAAACACCGCAGAATATGCGTTGTTGATCTCGCTGGTTGTGGCAGGTATAATTGCCATGCAGACTTACGCCCAGCGTACCTTACAAGGGAGAGTCCGTGACGCGGCACAGTATTTGACGGACCAAACCTGTTCATTAGGTACCACGGCCCAATATGAACCGTATTACCTGTTCACGAATTATGAAATCAGTCGTGATGACACCGAGACCGAAAGGTTAGGGAATCAGCTCAGTCAGCGTAGAATGGACTCGTTACGTAACCGTATGGGAAAACAGGTATTTAACTATACCGGTTCGACGTTCATCAACGGTCGATAATTTTTTTGAGTTTAATCATATAAGGAGGAAAGATCCATGTATAGATTTTTTAGAAAGAAAAAAGGGCAGAGCACCCTTGAGTATGCCATCCTGATCATTGTCATCATCGGCGCTCTGTTATCGATACAGGTGTATATCAAGCGCGGTATTCAAGGTCGTTTGAAATCCGCGACGGACGATATCGGCGATCAGTTCTCTGTCGGTAACCAGAATGTTTTGACAACCACGGTTACCAGTAGCAGAACTGCCGATCTCTTTGATAAAGGTATCACCACGTCAGAGATGCTCGATCCGGAACTTACCACAGTCAATATGACATCGAACGTTATTAATGTTGAGCAAGAATTCTGGGGCAACTAATACGTCCAGTTGTCAGGCTTAACAAAACATGGCTTACTTGGGGGGGATTCCAGGTAAGCCATGTTTTGTTTTCGTACAGCAGTAAAAAATTTTTCTTTTCCGGTTCGTTCCATTATTTTTTGAAGTATAATAAACATGTTGAAAATTCTTAAAAATCATAACGCCCAGCTGATCGGCGAATACTCTTTGACGATCGTCATTGTCTTGGGTTTTATCGCCGGGATGACGTTTATCATGAAACGCTCGCTGCAGGGACGCCTTATCGATACGGAAGAGTCCATGGGCAGGATCATAAAAGATTACAGCTATACGGACGCGAGCGGCGATACGTTTGTGTATCCGGATACCGAGCCGATGTATGCAGAGTATGAACCGTATTATGCCAACCGGGCCTCGGTGATCGATTTAAGAGATCATAATGAACGCCGGCTGACGACCAGCGGGCCATTGCTTTCTTCCGGGGTTTATCGCGAGGATCTCGATCAAAGGATAGGCATACAAACCGGTGCGACGCAAGCCCCTCCCAAAGATGCGGATTAAAAGTGCATGCAAAAACATACAAAAAATACCAAAGGACAAACCATCCTCGAGTATATTTCTCTGGTGGGAATAGTTGTGCTCGTGATCGTCGCCATGTCAACGCATATCCGGCGGAGCATTCAAGGCATGGTGCGGATGGTGTCGGATCAAATGGGAAATCAGCAAAAGTCCGAGCAGGCGTTTGATGAAACCGGACATTTGGTCAATTCTATCACCACCGCCGGCATTGTAACGGATAAAGAAAAGCGCGAACGCCCCGGGACGGTGAGTTATATTTTTAACGACCGCACGGATTCAAAAACAGATTCGTTCTTAAATTTAGGATTCACCGAACGCCAGCAAAATTAAAGCCTGCCTGCCGGTCAGGCAGGCCTGCCTGACCGGCAGGCAGGGAGAGATATGTTTCGTATACGCCGCGGCCAAAGTTCATTAGAATATATTATCCTGCTGACTGTTGTGATAAGCGCCCTGCTTGGCATCGAAAATTATTTCAAACGCGGCCTGCAGGGACGCTGGAAGTCCGCGATGGATGAGTTGGGCGACCAATATGATCCGCGCACCACGAACGCCAGCGTGCGGCATGTCCTGACCGCTAATGCAGTCACGTATGTCACGGCGATCAACGGCACCAACGGTATTTGGACTTTTCGCAGCGACAGCACCAATTCCATTGAAACAAAATCGGGTTTTATTACGGTCGGCGGTTATTAAATTTCTGTTGAAAGAAACGATACAATGAAATTTTTTAAACAATCACAGCGCTCCCGATTAGCCCAAGCCGCGGTGGAGTTGGCCGTGTTCGGCGGGATCGTGATCTTTGTTTTAAGCCTTATGGTACGCCAGGCCTACCAGTCCAATTTGGCGCAGAATCAGGCCTTAAAAATTATGCGCATGGCCATGGCGGAATCTTACAAAACATCTGAAAAAGGATCGCCGGCTCGCAACACAGCCACGATCATTGTGGTGGAAGACCGCATCACCCCCAATGCCGAAAAATACGGCGCCACCTCCCGCACGCCTTTTGTCTTAAGCGGCACCGGAACACATACCCGTAATTTATTTATGCCTCCGGACTTCGGCATCCTGACCGAACTGCCTCGTTTTGATATGTACATCAATGGTCAGCATTTTGTTTTTACGCTGGCCGGTTATAAATCCGTGGGTGAACTGGATAATCCCACGCCGTCCTATTGGAGCGGCGGCGGGACGAACCATCCGGATTGGGATCCGTATTGCGCCTATCGGTACGAAATGAATACGACGACCAATAATGTCGATATCCTGCGCTATGTTGGATGCCGCCGGTTTTACCGGATTGTCCCCAATTATGTGCAGGATATTAAGGTGGATAAATTTTGTTGTCAAGACCCCGCGGCGCCCGTTCCCGGATGCGCTAAGACGTGTGATGCTACAAAAAATTTGACCGCGGAGAAGCGTTTTGATCTGAACCGTGATCCTTTAAATAATCCGCCGAATGACATTGTTCCGCCGCTGGTGCGGCCGCAGTTTGCCTGGCAATGGTATTTGGTTAAAGGGTTTAATCCGAAACGTGCTAAGAAGCAGGGTCTCTCCAGGACTCGTTTTAAGGTCAATTATGGCGATGTTGTATCTTTGCCGGGGACCAATGTCTCGCTTGACGTGGATTTGGATTTGAAGGAAGAAATCATATTAAAAGATGATCATGATGCTCCGGGTCGAACCGGTGTTTTACAGCAGGTTGATGTTTTGGATTCGCAAGAAGGTGATATTGATTTAACCGGAACGCTTCCCGCCTCTGGCCGACGGGTCGGGCTGCAGGATGCGATGCAGATGTTTTCTTTTACGAAAGACGGGACATACCTATTATTGGAAGAAGGACAGCTTTTTACAACCGATACGCGGCGTTTTATCCGCCATGTGCAAAAGCGCGATCGCCTGGACATTGTTCAGCGGACTATCCAGCTGAGCAATGATACCGGAAGATACTGTGATCCGGCAACCGGCCTGCCGCGGGCTGAGCTTGATGGGGGAACATATTTGGCGAGTCCTAACCCGGTGGAAGTGTGCGCGAACGGAATGGTGGGCAATGAAAATTGTTTTATTCCAGCATTTATTGATAAAACATGTATGGATCGGCCGTCGAGAGTGATCTATGTGCGCAGCCGGATTAAAGATGAGGGCGGGAGAAAATGGGTCACGCCAATTCAGCAAATTCCATAGAAGATCAGGCGGCCGGCGATGAGGCGGGTCAGGCTATCGTGGAATTTACCTTCAGCATGCTGATTGTTTTTATTATGATTTATGCGATCGTGGGAATTTATCAATGGACCGGGATCGGTTTGGCAGAGCGGCGCATGGCGCATGAGAACTCGCTGATTGTGCCTATAGTTGAGCGGCACGATGCCGCGACGTTTAATCAGGGGCCGGTGAGGCAATTGGACCCATTTTTTTATAAACCTCGCAAGCTGCGGGTCATCTGGGATCAATAAAAAGCTTAAAGGTCAAAATTCAAAATGCAAAAATTTTATCCATTTGAAAAAATAAAAACAAACCGCGGTCAAGTCGCCGTTGTGATGATTTTGGTGATCGCGGTCGCGTTTATTATTTATGCGGCGATCATCAATTTGAATAAAGTGGCACAAGCGAAGACCGTGGTGACGATCGCTTCCAACCTTTCCGCCAGTCAACTGGGATCGATGATGGCGAGCTATGGTGAGGTGATTTTGCAGACGACCGCGTTAGGGGGCCGACGCGAGAAGTGTGATTGGATACAGGTCTGGGCGATTATTTTACTGATTGTTATTATCATCGTCGGCATTATTCTTTCTATTATCTTTCCACCGCTGGGGGCTATATTTCTTGCTATAGGCTTGACTTTGACCGGGGCGGTGATTGCAGTAGCGCTTCTTTTGATTGCCCTGATTATCCAAATGGCGGTTGTCGAGCCGGGGATGACAAAGTTGTGGGGCAAGATGAT
>MHGP01000022.1:0-3778 GCA_001805615.1 Omnitrophica WOR_2 bacterium RIFCSPHIGHO2_02_FULL_48_11 | reverse complement strand
TCCTGACAATTTTGATATGGATTTAGATGGTTTATATGGAGCAGCGAACGGTGTTCTTAATGATAAGATTGGACGGTTTTCTGTCTATTACGCCGAGCGGTTGAAAAGAATTAAGCCGCGCACCGCAGAAGATGTCAGTGATTTTATTGCTGCTTTAGAAGAGTTTCTTTTATTAAATGCCGACGGCTGGGGGCTCTATGACCCGTATGATTCGGCGGATCTGTGCGGTGAAGCAGCTAATGCCAGCTCCCCTAACAAGCCTTCGATGTGCGACCCGTGCTGTTTGCCTCCCACGTTGGATGGACAGCCTATCCGGGCGGAATGTTGTGATTCTACAGATCCGGATATTCCTATATGCGGAAGATCGACGAATTGCGGGAATCGCAGCAGCCCAATATGGGGGTCGGATCCTTTCTCTTCCATCTTCCCAAGCCCATACAAATTCCTCTATCAAGGATTTCTGGATCAATTTGAAAACAATAGCGGGTTGGCGCCGGTCCTTTCTTTTCGGGAAAAAATTGGGCGGGATGATGAGATTCAAAATTGGCAGATCAATCCTAATTGGAATAACGGACTTAATATTAATAATCAGTCGCAACAAAGTCTACTGTCAAATTTTCAATACAAAGACGCAACGGGTTATTACGTGCCGCCGACGCACGGCGTTCCCCAGGTAGATCTAAAGCGGGGTATTTATTCTTTATTTTATAAGCTGGCTGACTGGGGACCGGATTTGTCGGCGCCTATTCTTCCTGTCAATAATGAGAAATGTTTTTGGTGCGACCCAACCAAAGATCCGTTGCGACCTGTCTGTAATCCAGTGACTCAGCCGCCTGAAATTCCGCAGCTGTTTTTGCCGAATCCTTTAGTACCAATTCTCTATCACGGTGGGGCCTGTGTGGACCAAGCCAACGTGGTTGGACAAGATAAACCGGTCCGTCCGGACAAGGTCGGCAATTTTAATCGTCTGACAGTGAATGCAGGTACGAGGTGTGCTAATGACCCGCAAGATGTCAATAGGCCGCTTTGGGTGCGCGGCGGAGACCGTTTTTGTAAGGCAGATTTTTCAGGGCCCAACGTAGGTTGGCCGTATGCCGCTCGGTGTAATAAACATATCACCACTTGTGCAGTGGATCCGGATAACTGTGTCTGCGCCGATGGTGCCAATGCCGGTTTGTGGCCCGACGATACGCTGGACGATATGATGTATGGGATGGAAGAATTTATTCAGTGGGCGCAGAGTCTGATTGATCAATTTAATGCGGACCCCGTCGGTACCAATATCGGTCTTCTGGATTGGTATCCGGAAGCAGCTAACTGGATTGAACCGGCCGGCGGCTATATGGGGCGATCGTCGGACGGCGGGCTTATGGCCTGGATGAAAGAAATCCGGCATTGGCGCGATGCGCTTGCTTCCTGGCTGGATGATCCAAACTATGAAGGGAACACATGGAACGAGGCGTGGTGTTATCCGAAAATTGATGAACGTTTTCCCGGCGGCGGAGACCCCACGAAATATATGCCGGACGGAGAATATAATGCAATTAACAGTGCGCTAACCGGCCCTAATAACCACACCATGGACGGAGTGGGCGCGTGTTTAAAATGGAACGCGCAGGATGCATTTACCCCGGTCACTGGCCCTGCCGGGAGCGGCAATTATGATAAATTTGATTTTTGTGCTGATCCGCTGCAATGTTTATATAACTGGAATATTGTTTGTGGAGATCTTCCCCGGTCGCTGCTGCCTTTTGCGACGTTCGATCAATCAGCGACGGCCGATCCGGATCCTTTTATGACAACGGTCTTGAATTGTCTGTTGGGTGATCCAGTCACCGGTAATGGGCCGTGCACCAATGCGACATGCGATGCGGTGTCACAACGATTTTTGGGTACTAATTGGGATACGGCCTGGTGTACGAATAATGGTGTGCCGTGGGGAACTTTTTCTGATTGTTCGTCTACCCCCTGTAATCTTTATTTTAACAATCTTGTGCTATGGGTGAGCGCTAACGGCGGTTCGTGCTTGAATACTGCTTGGCTAGCAAACGTCCGTACCAGCGCCGACAATGCCCGCAATCAGGTGGCAAAATTTAATAAACGTCTGGCTTTCCTTGATGACGGAGATTCGCTCACCCGCACCGGCGTTTGGGAACAGGCAAAATATTTTTGGGAGGAAATGAACACGGCGCATTTGAAATTTCAAGAATTTTTGGTCGGACCAACTTCTCCGGCAGAAGTATTGACGGAAAAGGTCAGAAATTATGGTATCACACAGCCGGCGCTGCCGTCACAGGTGATCTATGCCTGGCAGGGTGAGCAACCCAAACCCAATCCGTTTCCGCGGCAAGGCTATTGGCATATCACGCGGGTGGACGTTCGTATCCCGAACCGCTGCAACAATGCCTGCGGGGCCGATCCCAACACCAACCCGCCGTATAAAGACCCGCATTGGCCGACGATCTCCACGCGCACGATCAGCTGGGGGACCCGGCGCTGTTACACCTTGACCAGCGATCGTGGGGTTGTCAAGGCCAGGGTCACGCGCTATGACGAGGACCGCGACCCGCGCAATCTTATCTTCCCTATGGGAGAAAGAATTTGGGATTTTAAATTTTCCCATCCCGGCGCGCCGCGCGCCTCGAATGTCGGTGGACGAATAACGCAGGACTGTTTAGGGCCAGCCCATTGTCCTAATCAGCCTCTCCATAAATGTTTAGAGCTCCAAGACCCCCCTGAGGCTAAAGGAGCCTTTCTTATAGGACAAAAGGATGAAATTTTCGGTGTGTCAGAAACGTGTTGGGAAACGATCAATGATATTTTGCGCAGCGGCGTTGTGTCCGAAACCTGTGCCGAATATTATTTGAAAGACGGAGGGAATACGGGATTTTATATAAAATTTATTAAATGCAATAAATTTGAAGATTAATTATGCGCCGAGTATTAGCTTCTCGCCATGCCCAATCGACGATTGAATATATTCTGCTGGTTACTTTTTTGCTGGCGGCACTGGTGATTTTTAGCAATTATATCAAGTACGGATTTACGGGACGATGGCGGTCGGCGTCGGAAAGCATGGGGTTCGGGTTGCATTTCCTTCCCAGGAATACGATCGAATGCAAGTACGACAATTATGCCGGTACCACCCGCTGGTATGATGACAACTGCTTTGATGACCGCCACTGCGATTGTTTTTCGTTGCAACAGAATTCTGAAACCTGCCGGGGTTGCATCTTAAGTTGTGTGCGCACGGAATGTGACTGAGGTTGTTGTGCGGATAAAGAATATTTGTTAATATCTTAGCAGGTCGGTAACTAGGTTAAGGCTACGTCATGCGTATCGTTGGTCGCTGGGCGGTTAAGTATTTTGACGAAAAACACAACCGATTAACGAAACGGCATTGACTTTTCTCAATTTTATTAGTGTGGTCAATACTGCACCAACTTGTATTAGAGAAAGTCAATCAGTACCAACTACAACTAAAATATTAAGGTAAGTTGGTGCGGGCAACGTAACCCTGACCGAACAACGTAATTTTATTAAGGATCGCAGATGATTTATCTGGCTTTTATTCTGATTTTTTTGACCGTGGCCTTGTGCGCCTATTCGGCCATCCCCATGATCTATAATCAATCGATTTCTTATTCAAAAAAACGCGAGCAGCAGCTGGCCAGCCGGATGGATAAAGTTCTGCCCAGGGCTGACTCACGCAAAATGGCCAAGCTGTTTGTCCTGGCCCCCCCTGTCGGCGCCGCGGCGTGTTATTTGCTTTTCCCGG
>MHGP01000021.1:2695-12130 GCA_001805615.1 Omnitrophica WOR_2 bacterium RIFCSPHIGHO2_02_FULL_48_11 | reverse complement strand
ACCGCGCTCAATCCGCATATCGGTTATGACAAGGCAGCCCAAGTGGCCAAGAAAGCCTATAAGGAAGACACCAGTCTTAAAGAAGCTGCGCTCGCCCTGGGATTTCTCACGGCGAAAAGATTCGATGAAATTGTCCATCCGGAAAAAATGCTCGGGCCGAAAAAATAATTTTATGCGAAGATACTTCCTCTTTGTGATTTTGCTGACTTGCGTGACCGTGGTAGGTGCCGAAGAAAGGGTTACGGATTTTAATAAATGGAACGGCACAAAGGTCAAGATTAGCCAACCGCAGGCCGCCCGCATCAATCAGATCATTGTGGATGTCAAATTTCCGCCGCAGCATGAACTCTTGACCGATGTCACGCCAAAGCCCCATTTAAGATTATACAATTCTGCCGGCAAGCAATTGGCCGCTTTTGATCTAACCGGGCCGTCGCAAAAATTTAAGTTCAAGCGCCAGATCAAGTCGGATAAGCTTTTTGCAGAGTTGACGCTTTTTTATTGCAAGACCGGTGATCAGGGGCTGTGTCTCATGAAGAACGTTTTATTTGAAGTGTCTTTAGATAAAAAACTTCCTCAACAAGATTTAACGTTAAACTTTGAAGTGAAAGACGAGTACTAAAATGATTGTCGGCATTCCTAAGGAAATAAAAAATAACGAATATCGGGTGGGAATACTTCCGGTCGGGGTCGAGTCGCTTAAAAAAGCCGGCCATGAGGTCCTCATGGAAAAGGATGCCGGATCAGGAAGCGGGATCCGGGACGAAAAATATCTCGCGTACGGTGCCAAGATAGTCAATTCCTCTCAAGAGATTTATTCTCAGGCGGATATGATTGTAAAGATCAAAGAGCCTATGCCGCAGGAATACGCTTTGCTGCGGCCCGGACAGATTGTCTTTACGTATTTTCATTTTGCGGCCAGCCGGGAACTCACCGAGGCGATGTTAAAGCAAAAGATCAATGCCTTTGCCTATGAGACCCTGCAGGACGCACAAAAGAATTTGCCTTGCCTGACACCGATGAGTGAGGTGGCAGGGCGCATGGCCGTGCATGAAGGAGCTAAGTATCTCGAGGAGCCGATGAAGGGCCGGGGGATCCTTTTAGGCGGGGTTCCAGGTGTAGCGCCGGCGGAAGTGGTTATTTTGGGGGCGGGGGTCGTTGGATTCAATGCCTGCAAGATTGCCGCCGGGATGGGGGCTAATGTGGTGGTTTTGGACATAAATTTGGATCGGTTACGCTATATTGATGACGTCATGCCTCCCAATGTCCATACCCTGATGAGTAATGCCCACACGATCCGTGATTCGGTTTTAAAAGCAGACTTGGTCATTAGCAGTGTTTTAAAACGAGGAGCCAAGTCGCCCTGCTTGGTTGACCGCGAAACTGTCGCAAAGATGAAGCCCGGCAGTGTTGTGGTGGATGTCGCCATTGATCAGGGGGGATCTTTTGAGACCAGCCGGCCGACCACTCATGAAAACCCGACTTATGTCTTGGACGGAGTGGTTCATTACTGTGTCACGAACATGCCGGGGGCGGTTGCAAGAACTTCGACTTATGCCTTGACGAATGCCACACTTCCATATATCCTTATGTTAGCAGATTTAGGGGTAGAAAAGGGTATCCGTGCGTCCTATGAACTTAGGACAGCGCTGAATATGCTTGAAGGGCAGTTAGTTATGAAAGAAGTCGCAGAAACGTTCGGTCTGCCCTGGAAAGAAATAAAAATTTAAAGAGGACATCTATGGTTAAGCAAAGTGTAGAAGAACGGCGTAATGGGATCAGAGCCAAGCGTATCCTGAGCATCCAGTATCGTTTAGTCAAGAAATCAAAGAACAAGGATAACAATTGGCGCCTCTCGACCACTGAAGATATGAGTGTCACGGGTTTGGCTTTCTTGTCGGAACAGGCCTTTACACCCGGTGATATCTTGGAAGTCCAAGTGGTCATGTCCGGAGTTTTAGACATTTATAATGGGTTGGCGAAAGTTGTTCGGACAGACCGCAAACGAGAAGCGGCGTATTACCTTGTGGGAGTGAAATTTACAGGATCTAAAACGAAGTCAAGAAACGCCAAATCTTACAATTCAGCGCAAACGAATCGTTTAAAGAGGCTTTCGGGAAAGAAATAATCCATATTTGTGAAAAAAGCCCTGTCTATGTTTAGACAGGGCTTTTTTATTTTATGGAGTTTTATTTACGGAAGAGGAAGAATGGTTTTTTATTGTTTGCGAAAAGCATTCTTCTGGCATAGAATACATTCAAACCCTTAACCAGGAGGATGTCATGGAAACTTTTTTTATGTTTGGGAAATATTCTTCAGATGCCCTTAAGAAGATCAGTCCGGAGCGTACGCGTAAGGTCATCAGCACCATTCAAAAGTTGGGCGGCCGGGTGAAGTCGGTTTACGCGCTTTTAGGAAATAATGATCTGGTGTTTATTGTGAGCCTTCCGAACGCGGCTCAGGCAACGATCGCTTCAATTGCCCTGACCAAAATGACGGGTATTTCTTTCACCACTTCTCCGGCCATTCCGGTGGACCAGTTTGACCGGTTGTTTAATAAATACAATTAAGTTTATTGCTTGGTGCCGTAAACTTTTTGCACAAAGAAAGCTGTGAGGATTAGATACAGCGGAACAATGGGAAGGATATGCCGCAAGATGACCAGAAAAGGCGCATGCGCAAAAATGTAGGCGCCAATAAACCAGAGAATAGTGCTTAGCACCTGGCGGTCTGCAGGGTTTTTGCTCTTTATTTTGAAAATAAACAGTGCATAAATTAAACTTAGCAGGGTCAAAACCGTCATCATAAAATTTAATCCCCGATTGAGCCAGGATAAGCCAAAGATCTTTTCGCCCCACTCCGGGTAGACAACAAATTTTGGGATGGTTGATTCCCAAGAGAAAATTCGTAAACTCTCCAGGATAGTCAGGAATGTATATTGAAAAGGATGGCGAAAAATTTCCTGAAAAGAATTTTTAAAAAAGATCTGGTTGATTTGGTTGATGGAAAACCCCTGGGCCTGCAATTCCACAGATTTATGGAAAGCGATAATATCAGATTGTTTATAGGATTCAAAAATACAGGGCTCTGCGCCGAAATGCGCCTGACAAAAATGTCCGTCAGGATCGGGCAAATAGGACAAATCGACTAAGAGGCGTTGTTGCGTGAGCGGTTTGACCCGCCGCAGAGTGTTACCATAAAAAATGCTCGCCCCGCGATCGGTTAAAACAAACTGCCCGTTATAAATTTTGTTCATAAATTTATAGCCGGTCAAAATCCCGCCGTAAAAACTTAAAAAACAGACCATAAATGTCACGAGAGACACGGCAAGTTTCTTGTTTTTTCGGTTCAAGGCCTGAACGAATTGGCTGACATACATCATAAGAAAAACAAGTGTAATGATCTCAAAGCTGGCCTTCACAAAAGTCATGAGGACGAAAAGACCGGAAAGCAAACAAGCCCAGGACGCCAGGAGTCCCCAACGATTCTTGGGGTCAGGGTTGTGGGCAACCCTGACAAGCGCATCCGCACATTTTAAATTAACCAGAATGATGCCTAGAACGAGGGGGTAAGTGATGACCTCGGAATAAATGTTAAAGATCGAATTAACGATCACCGGAGAAAATCCAAGATAGAGGATGGTCGCGGCGCTGAGTAGGGGATGAATTTTAAGCCTGCGCAATAAACTCAAGGCCAGAAATTGGGTGAGAAGCACAATAAGGATTTGAATAATTTTTTGTACAGCGTGATAAGAAATCGAAAAAAGATCGGCAATCTGCATGGAGAGGGAGATCGTCAAAGGGTAGAGCGGTTCCCGGTTGGGCCCTCCTTTAAAATATTCCAGCCACTCATGCCGGGCCAAAAGCGAGCCGAGTTGTTCATAGCCGATGGAATCGTGGACGATCAGCATTTCTGCGATCAAGGCCAGATAGAGCCAATAGAGAAGCGGCAGGATAAAAGCGAGGCAGAGAAGATATTTTTGGCCGAGAACTGATTTGTAAAAAGGCGTATTTTTCATAATAAAGAAGTATTAATATGAAGCCTATTATAACACTATTTATATATCTCATCATTCGATTTCAGCTTATTTAGGATACACAATTGACGGTTTGGGAACCTTGTACTATCATAAGCCCATGAATTCCGCGGCAGAAAGAACAAAAACTCTCCTGGCGGCACCGGGTCGGCAGTTTCTGCTGGTTTTTATATTGCTTTCCTTTGCCGTTTTTCTTGTTTGGCCTTCTCTTCGGCAACATATCGTCTTCCAAAGACAAAAAGTGGAGTCCAAAGCCAAGCTGGTCATGCTCAACATGATGATG
The DNA here is from genome assembly GCA_001805615.1 of Omnitrophica WOR_2 bacterium RIFCSPHIGHO2_02_FULL_48_11. Classification (GTDB taxonomy): domain Bacteria; phylum Omnitrophota; class Gorgyraeia; order Zapsychrales; family GWA2-47-8; genus 2-02-FULL-48-11. The sequence continues at coordinate 7,811 of MHGP01000021.1, read as the reverse complement.
CCGGCGTCCTATGAAGGTTTAATGCAATTTGTTCAAAGCGACAGAAAATCAGGATCCGGCGCTCTTACGCCGTACGCGGATTATTATGCACGGGTGGTGGAATATATTCCGCAGCGGGCTGACGGTTACGCCATGCTGGGTTTCTGTTATTATTATGAAGGGCAAGGGGCAAAAGCCGCTGTTTTGTATCAAAAAGCCATTCAGCTCAATCCTGATTTCTTCTGGGCCTTTTATAATTTGGGTGTAATCTATTTCAATCAGGGAGAATATGCGAAGGCCAATATGCTTTTTAAAAAAGCCTTGTCGCTTAAGCCAGAGGCAACTTTTAAGTTTATTTTTTCATCAAAAATTTATCAGGATATTCTACGGATGACGGCCCTTTCGCCCGGCATAATCGAAAGAAATTTTAAAGCAGGCTACGCGAATTGTTATAAACTGTTGCAGCTTAGCGAGCGGTATGCAGGACATTCCGGCGTGCCGGACAGCCATCCGAAAATCAATCTAGAAATTTTTTAATTTTCTGTTGTTAGGAAGGAACGTATGTATATCTTAGGCCTCAGCGGTTATGCCCATGAAGCGTCTTGTGCGTTGCTCAAAGACGGGCGATTGCTTTCGCTTTTGGAGGAGGAACGGTTTAACCGTGAAAAGCATACCTGGAAGTATCCGCAAAAGGCTATTGCGCAGTGTTTGGCTCAGGCCGGGATCACTATCAACGATGTTGCGTGCATTACTTTCTTTTGGGTTCCCAACCGCGAGATTGTCGGCAACATCACTCATTTCCTGAAATATTTTCCGCAAAGCCTCAATCTTTTGAAAGCCCCTTCCGGGGGAGAAGAGCTGGGGTTCTTTAAACGGGTCTCGCTGATGCGGCATGTCGGGGAAGCCATCCAGCAGCAGTTTGGCCTTGCCAAGACGCCCAAAGTGCATTTTATCGAACACCATCTCTGCCACGCGGCGAGCGCTTTTTTTGTTTCACCCTTTGAGGAGGCGGCTATTTTGACGATCGACGGCCGCGGAGAATCCACCTGCACGATGCTGGCTCAGGGACACGGCAAGAAGATCGAGAAAATTTTAGAAATTCAAGTCCCGCATTCGCTGGGTCACCTTTATGCGGCCATCACTGACTATCTTGGGTTCAAGCCGTTCTTTGACGAATGGAAAGTCATGGGGATGTCGGCTTACGGTAAGAATGTCTATGGCGAGATTTTTGCTGACATGATTCATTTTTTGCCGAACGGGGAATATCGCCTCAATTTAAAATATTTTCAATTTCATACGCACGGCCGCGGCCGCTGGGTCAGTGATTTTTTTTTAAAGCGTTTGGGGCCGCAACGCAGCAAAGATGCGCCCTATGACCAAAGGCATTTTGATATTGCTTTGGGATTGCAGAAAATCATTGAAAAGGCGGGTGTGCATTTGGCGGAACATTTGTATCAGCGCACAAAGTTGCCGAACCTTTGTATGACCGGCGGGGGGGTGTTGAACTGTTTGATGAACAAAAGGATCATTGAAGAGACGCCTTTCAAAAATATTTTTATTCAGCCGATCGCCAACGACGCCGGGACCTCTTTAGGCAGCGCCTTATACCATTACCACCACAATTTAAATAAAGAACGGACCTTTCAATTCCAATCCGTGTATTGGGGAACAGAATATCCCAATCAGGCGATTGAAAAAGTTTTGCAGGAAAAGAAAGTCCCGTATAAGCGCTGTGAAAGCATCGCCCGCACAACCGCCGAATATATCGCGCAAAATAAAATTGTGGGATGGTTCCAGGGCCGGATGGAAGCCGGACCGCGCGCCTTGGGCAACCGCAGCATTGTGGTCAATCCGATGGATCCCACGATGAAGGACCGGCTCAATGCGCGGGTAAAAAGGCGGGAATATTTTCGTCCCTTTGCTCCGTCTGTCCTGGAAGAACGGGCTCATGAATATTTCAAGCTGCCCAAAGGGCAATTGTCACCGTACATGATCTTGGTCGGCGATGTCCATGAGAATCAAAAGTCAGTTATCCCGGCTGTGACCCATGCCGATGGCACCGCCCGGGTGCATACCGTTAATAAACAAATCAATCCAAAGTATTGGGAGTTGATTAATGAATTTGGTAAGATAACCGGAGTACCGGTGCTTCTCAATACGTCTTTTAACGAAAATGAACCGATCGTCTGCACGCCGGAAGACGCGGTGAATTGTTTTTTGCGGACGGAATTCGATGCCCTAGCTATCGGGGATTTTTGGGTCACAAAAAGTTGATTCGTTATGACTATGCCTAGCCTGACAGAGCATTACAACCAGCTTGCGCCGCGGCGCGATCATTACCGGGCAAAGAATAAATATTATTATTCTCTCCTGAACAAGCAATACCGTTTTCTTATCCCGGAAAATAAAAAAGTTCTGGAGATCGGTTGCGGCACCGGGGACCTGTTGAATTTTCTCAAACCTTCCCGCGGGGTCGGAGTGGATATCAGTGAGGGTATGATCAAGATCGCTCGCCAGAAATATCCGCACCTGCAATTTTATAGCGGCGAAATTTTTGCATATCGTTCGGACATAAAATTTGATTACATCGTGCTTTCCGGTGTGGTTGGGGAGGCCGAAGATATCCAGAAATTATTGGAAGCCCTGCAGCCTTTCTGCACGCAGGATACGCGGATTATCATTGAATTTTATAGTTATTTGTGGCAATCCCTCCTTAAGGCTGGGGAAGGACTGCGTCTTAAGATCCCGCAGCGCATCCAAAATTGGGTCACAACCGCGGATGTGAATAGTTTTTTGACCTTGTCGGGTTATGAAGCGGTCAAAAGCGAACGTTGTATTATTTTTCCCTTTAATATCCCGGGCATCAGTTATCTGTTAAATAAATTTATCGCTTATTTGCCCGGCATCAATTGTTTGGCCTTGACCCAGTTTGTGGTGGCCCGCCCGGTCATGGTGTCGAAAGAAAAGTTATCCGTGTCTATTTTAGTTCCGTGCCGCAACGAAAAGGGCAATATCGAGTCGGTGATCACGCGCACGCCGCCTTTTGGTTTAAGTCAGGAATTTATTTTTGTGGAAGGGTGGTCCAAGGACGGAACGTATGAAGAAGTCGAACGGGTCATGAAAAAATATCCCGATAGAAATATTAAATTATTCAAGCAGCCCGGAAAAGGCAAAGGCGACGCGGTCCGTTTCGGTTTTAGCAAGGCGAGCGGGGATGTTCTTATGATCTTGGATGCGGACCTGACGGTGACGCCGGAAGAATTACCCAAATTTTATACGGCTTTGGAAAGTAATAAAGGTGAGTTTGTCAACGGCAGCCGCTTGGTTTATCCGTTAGAGAAAGAAGCGATGCGCTTCTTAAATCTCATTGCCAATAAGTTTTTCGGATTGTTCTTTTCGTGGCTGTTAGGCCAGCGTTTTAAGGACACCCTTTGCGGAACAAAGGTTCTGGCCAAACGGCATTATGAGGACATTGTGGCCCAGCGCGCCTACTTCGGGGATTTTGATCCCTTTGGCGATTTTGATCTGATTTTTGGGGCGGCCAAGCTCAATTTAAAAATCATCGAGTTGCCCATCCATTATAAAGAACGGCGCTATGGCCAAACTCAGATCCAGCGTTTTCGCCACGGTCTTTTGCTGTTTAAGATGTGTTTCTTTGCCATGCGGAAAATAAAATTCCGTTATTAAAAATTCATGAAACAAAAGCTCCCCTTAAAAATTCTCACCGGTTTTTTGTTCCTCATTTTACTGGCAATCGGTTTTGTCCTGGCCGTCCGCAAACCCCTTTGGAACGATGAGATCTTCACACAGACCCGGAACATCGATCAGGCTTCGTATGCGGCAATCCTGACGGGAAAGATCGTCGAAGGGAACAACTGCCCGATCTTTTATTTGATCCAAAAGGGGGTGTGTGACCTCGTCCAATATCGATTCCCCAAAGTCTGGGACAGCCGGGAATGGGAATTCAGCGACCTTCGTTCGCAGCTTATTTTACGTATCATGCCGAACATTTTTACGGCAGGAACATTAGCGATCATTTTTTATTTTTTTGCGCGGTATTATTCCTTCGGGGCGGGGGTATATGGGCTCTTGGTCGCTTTATCGTCTTTGATGGTTTGGGGGTATTGGGTCGAGGCGCGGCCGTATCCGCTGTGGTTTTTTCTCACTATTGTGCAATCCATGCTCTTTATTTTGTTAATGAGAAAGGAATTCCAACAGGAACGGTTATGGGCCTGGCTGACTTTAGTGAATATTCTGTTATCCTTAACGGTGATCTTCGGCGTCGTTCAAACTTTGCTCATTTCGTTCCTTCTTTACGTATGGCTTGAAAAGCGGCCCGGGAAATATCTTTGGTTTGCCGCTGTGCCCACCGTCATTTCGCTTTTTTATTATTTTCAAACGTTGAAATTAAAATTTTTTGTGCCGGATCATCCTATGAATTTGATCTATGCGAACCTTCCACTGGACCGCGCGTTAATATTTTTGTTTTTTGGGATTGTTCTGGGTGTTTATAGTTTTAAAAAAAGGCAAAAAACACAGCCGGTTGATTTTGGAGAATCGCGTCCGTACTTTGTTTTCAGCCTCATGATGATCGCGACCGCGCTGGGTTTTTTGTTGATCTTTAAACTCATTCAGCCTCTCAGCCAGGAGGGGGTCTTTCAGCTGCCGCACCGTTATTTTTTCTATCTGACCCCGGTGGGGATCTTATCCGTGACAGTATTCTCAATTTATTTGCTGCGGATCTTTAAAGGACAACTGTGGATGACGATCAATTGTGTGATTTTTTTAGGAGGGATGCTCGTGATCCGGATCTTAAAAACATTTTATGAATTATCGCAACAGGGGCCTTACTGAAATGATCCAGCGCGTTATTTTTTTAGGGAAGGGTATCGTCACCTTAAGTTTGGTGATGGTCTTTGTATTGGCTATCGGCAAGGAATACCGCGCGGTCAAACCCCTCTGGAAGATGACGGTCAAAAATCTGGATCGTTTGATCGATCCGGAAGAAATTCAGGCCAAGGCCAGGCTCAATACCTTAAACAACTATATGCCGGCTTCTTATCAACCTTTGCTGGAATTTGTTGAGAGTCATGGTGCGAAAAATAACGGAAAGATTCAGAACCACTATGTTGATTAT
>MHGP01000021.1:0-2679 GCA_001805615.1 Omnitrophica WOR_2 bacterium RIFCSPHIGHO2_02_FULL_48_11 | reverse complement strand
TATTATCATCTCGCCGAGCCGCAAAAGGCCATTGCGGCGTATCAGAAAGCCGTGGCTTTGAACCCGCAATTTTTTTGGTCAGCCTACAGCCTGGGGGTCATTTATTTTCAAAACCAGAAATATCCTCAGGCCAGTGCGGTTCTAAGCAGTGCGATCTCTTCCTCGGTGGACGCAACGCTGACGCTCTTGTACCGCTCGCGTGTTTATCAGCCGCTGATCGCTATTGCTGATAAAGATTTGCCAAGCCGATTAAGAAAAGGATATGAGAACGCGTATGTCCTTTTAGTTTTGAGCCAGTATCGGCAGAAAAAGTTTGCGGAAGTGATCAAATCTTGCCGGGCCGCGATCAAAGCGGATTTTGAACATAAATATTTTTTTTACGAATATTTAGGTGCGGCGTTGGATGCGGTCGGGGAGAAAGGATTGGCAGTGCAAGCCTTGCAGCAGGCCATTGTGCTCAAACAAACCGCGGTCTCGCGCCTCTCCCTTCCCGAAGACATTGCTTTAGAAGTTTTTTAAATAGTGTTTCTGAATTCCCAAATTTCTTCTAAAATAAACTAAAGGATAAACCTTAACCAATAGAAAGGAGAGCAACATGCTGGCATTCCCGGAGATCAATTTTGTTGCTGTGGTTGTGGCAGCGGTGGCGTACTTTGTTTTGGGCTGGGTTTGGTATTCTCCCGAGGTTTTTGGCAAGGCCTGGATGAAAGAGTTAAAAATTTCCGCCAAGGATATCAAAAAAGAGAAGATGGGGATATGCCTTTTGGGAACGTTTTTAACCGAAATTCTAGCAGCGGTTGTTTTGATGGCGATCATTAAAGGGAGCTTTGCGACCACTCCGTTCGCCGGGGCCAACGTGGGGCTTTTGGCGGCTATCGGTTTTGTTGCGCCGGCAACTTTAGCGAGTTATTTATACGAAGACCGTTCGGTAAGATTATTTTGTATCACGGTTGGTTACCACACGGTGGCGCTGGTCACGATGGGGACAATCCTCGGAGGATGGCGGTAGTCCTATGTCTAACCTTGGTTTACCAGAACGCCCTTTGCGTGTCGCGGTCATCGGCAGCGGTCCGAGCGGTTTTTATGCGGCGGAAGAATTGCTCTTGGGCAAGGTTAAAGCAAAAGTCGATATGTTCGATCGTTTGCCGGCGCCTTTTGGATTGGTGCGTTATGGTGTGGCTCCGGACCACCCCAAAATTAAAAATGTTATCAAAGTTTTTGAAAAAACCGCGGTTCATCCGGATTTTTCTTTTTTCGGCAATGTTAAAGTAGGGCAGGACATCAGCTTTGCTGATTTACGGGATTTTTATGATGCGGTCATTTTTACCTGCGGAGCGCAGACGGATAATAAACTAGGCATCCCGGGAGAAGATTTAGCCGGGAGTTATACGGCTACCGAATTTGTCGCCTGGTATAACGGTCATCCGGATTACCGGAATCGAACTTTTGATCTGTCCTGTGAAGTTGCGGTGGTGGTGGGGCAGGGAAATGTGGCGATGGATGTCAGCCGGATCCTTTGTAAAAATCCGGAAGAATTAAAGACCACGGATATCGCTCAGCACGCGTTGGAAGTTCTTGCTAAGAGTAAGGTAAAAGAAGTCCATTTGATCGGCCGCCGCGGACCAGCCCAAGCTGCTTTTACGCCGCCGGAGCTTAAAGAATTCGGTGAGCTGCCTGATTGTGACCCGCTTGTCAATGCGGCGGATCTGAACGTTAATCCGGAGAGTCAGGAGGAATTGGACAATCCCAATAATGCTCCCAAGAAAAAGAATTTTGAAATTATGAAAGAATATTCCGGACGCCCTGCCTCCGGGAAATCTAAAAAATTCGTTATTCATTTTTGTAAAAGTCCGAAAGAATTGAAAGGCAACGGTCACATTGAAGAATTGATCTTAGAGAAAAATAAATTGAGCGGACCGGCCGGTAAGCAAAAAGCTGAAGGAACAGGCATTCTGGAAGAAATACCCTGCGGAATTTTGTTTCGCAGTGTCGGATACCGGGGGGTTCCGATCCCCGGAGTGCCTTTTGAAGAGAAACGCGGGGTTTTTCCCAATTTGGGAGGGCGGATCACCGAAGGGGGACAGGTGGTCCTGGGATTGTATGCGGCCGGATGGATCAAGCGCGGTCCGTCTGGGGTTATTGGCACGAACAAACCGGACAGTGCGGAAACAGTCAATAACCTTTTGGCGGATATTCCAAGTTTAAAGCCTTGTACAAAACCCGACAGCCAGGCGGTCCTGGCCTTGCTGAAAGGAAAAGGAGTGAAGGTCGTATCCTTCGACGACTGGAAGAAGATCGACGCGGCGGAGATCGCCAACGGGCAAAAAAACGGCAAGCTGCGCGAAAAGTTTGTTAAAGTGGAAGAGATGCTGGCAGTTCTTAAATAAAAGGCCGCCATTAAATTTTGAAAAGGGCGAGTCCGCCGATGTCCGGCGAGATCTCGCTAAAGGCGGACCTCGTCATTCCTCCTTAAATGGGGATGATGAAAATGACGGAGGATATATGAAAAGAATAATCGTTGTTGTGATGTTGCTTAGCTTTGGTTTTCTTGCCGGTTGTGAAACGATCAAAGGTATCGGCCGGGATATCGAGAACACGGGGACGAATATCCAAAAAACAGTTACCGGCAGACCGAGTCAGAGTTAAAAAGCAGGAATCAAGAAACGGCAGGCAAAGACG
>MHGP01000020.1:4661-9612 GCA_001805615.1 Omnitrophica WOR_2 bacterium RIFCSPHIGHO2_02_FULL_48_11 | reverse complement strand
CAAGGAGCGATCGATGATACGCCCAGCGTCGATGCTGCCGATATTCCCGCCGCGAAGAATTACGTCAAGGCCGCGTTGGACGAGGCCATGGCGGGTCAGCCAGTCACGACCGCCGCAACCAAGGCCTACGGCTGTTCGGTGAAATATTAATTTTTTCTCTTTTTGAGGAGGGGCTTATGAAAAATTCATTTAAAAAAACAGAAGGTGTTCGTCTGCGGCCGGCTGCGGCTCGCGGTCACGCCGATCACGGCTGGCTGAAGAGTGACCACACGTTCTCCTTTGCCGATTATTATGACCCGTCCCAGATGGGATTTCGTACGCTGCGGGTCATCAATGAAGACCGGGTCGCGCCGGGACAGGGTTTTGGCATGCATCCGCACCGGGATATGGAAATTCTTACCTACGTGGTCGAAGGCGCGCTTGCCCACAAGGACAGTATGGGCCATCAATCGACGATTAAACCGGGGGATGTGCAAAAGATCACGGCCGGCCAGGGCATCGAGCACAGCGAGTTCAACGCCTCTAAAAAAGAACCGGTGCATCTTTTGCAGATCTGGATCGTCCCCAGTAAAAAAGGGTTGCCGCCATCGTATCAGGAATTTTCTTTAGCTACACCTGATGCGAAGCATTCTTTGTTTTTGGTCGGTTCGCCCCAAGGCGATAAAAATATTCTGCAGTTCAATCAGGATGTTTATGTTTATCGCGGCGTCCTGAAGAAAAATGCGCAGTGCAGCCATGTGCTCCAGGCCGGCCGCGGTGTGTGGGTGCAGCTGGTCAAAGGAAGTTGTGCCTTGAACGGTCATCCCTTAAGCGCCGGCGACGGTGCCGCGCTTGAAAATCAGCCAGATCTTATGTTTAAAGCAGCGACGGATTGTGAATTTTTATTATTTGATATGGTTTAACCGATGTTTAACTCAAAGGAGGAGTATATGAAAAAGACAGGATTGGTTTTAGCAACGGTTTTTGCGATGGTTCTGCTGCCGGCGGTTTTTTCGTCTGCCGAGGAGCCGGGCATGGGGATGATGAAAGAAGAAGGCAAAGCAGGCATGATGCAGATGCACCACATGGGAAAAGGTAAAAAGGGCATGATGGGGTCGATGCACGGCATGATGATGAAGTCCATGATGGAAAAATCCATGGTGGCCACATCCGACGGCGGTGTCATTGTTCTCAGCGGCAATAAACTCACCAAATATGACAAGAATCTCAACGTTGTCAAAGAAGTCGAGATTGCCGTGGACATGGAAGGCGCGCAAAAGCAGATGATGCAAATGATGGAAAAATGTCCTATGATGGGCAAGGGCATGATGGGCGAAGGCGATGCTGCACCGGCGGCTGCGGAAGCGGCGGCAGAAGAACCGGCTCAGGAAGGCGCGGATCACGAAAGCCATCATTAATAATTTTTGTGGCCTATCTGGTGTATTATAAAAAAAGTGATAGAATAACGTTTTAATTGCACGTTGAGAGGTTAAGGCTACGAAGTTCGTTTCGTCAGTGGGACACGCTCAACGTAACCCTAATACGAAACGGGTAGCGTAACCGATAAACGTTGCCGTATGACTCCATGAAATCTGCCAATAAACTCTATCAATATCTCTCCGACGGAGTGAGCTTTGTTTCGCACAAAGCCACCGGGATCCGTACGCTCTATGCGCCGCTGTGCGGCATCGACGCGCACGGGCTCAAATCCTCCATTTCCCCTTTTTTAAGCGGGGATATCAAGATCGATCAACATCATTATTTGACGAAACCTGTTTCGACGGAAGACCTGCGCAGTCCGGCGAGGAATTTTTTTGTTTATGTTGAGGGGAAGGGTGTCTTTTCTCTGGCCGAATCGGCTCCGGGCGAGGAATCTTTTGTGGAGGTCGGGCAGCTGTGGCATAAGCTGGTGCGCCGCCACAAGTCTATCGGCCTGCAAATGCAGGCGATCAATTTTATTCCCGTGACCGGCGAAACCGTCGAGCTGATGCGGGTGACCCTCAAGAATACCGGTAAAAAGAAATTAAAAATCACCCCCACCGCGTTTGTCCCGATCTTCGGCCGGGCCCAGGCGAATAAACACGACCACGAACAGGTGACCTCGCTTTTGCAGCGCATTCAGCAGCTTCCGGAAGGTGTCCTGGTGGCACCCACCATGCTTTTTAATGAAGAAGGGCATGTTGCCCATGCCAGCGCGTATTATGTTTTTGGAACGACCGGGAAAGGGAAAAATCCCGTCGGAATTTTTCCGACGATTGAAAATTTTTGCGGAGATGCCGGCCATTGGCTCGCCCCGCAGGCGGTCACGGAGAATTTAAAGCCCGCCAAGCTTTCGGCCCAATGGCTGGACGGCAAAGAAGCGGCCGGGGCGCTGCGTTTTGCCGATGAAATTTTAAAACCGGGGGATGCCCGGGAATATTTTATCGCCTTAGGGATTGCCAAAGAAAAATCTTCCGCGGAAAAAATATTCCGCAGTTTTAATGCCGCAGAAAAGTTTGAGCAAGCCCTGGCAAAGAACGAGAATTTCTGGTCCGCCAAAACCCATTCGATCGAGTTCTATACCGGCGATGACCAATTCAATTCATGGATGCAATGGGTGACGCTGCAGCCGATCCTCCGGCGGATATTCGGGAATTCTTTCTTGCCGGACCATGATTACGGCAAGGGCGGCAAAGGCTGGCGTGACCTTTGGCAGGATCTTTTGTCCTTGATCTTGATCGAACCGGAAAATGTCCGGGAAAGTTTGATCAATAATTTTGCCGGGATCCGTATCGACGGCTCAAATGCCACGATCATTGGGGCACTGCCGGGGGAATTTATCGCGGACCGCAATATGATCACCCGCGTGTGGATGGACCATGGGGCTTGGCCGCTTTTGACGGTGCTTTTATATGTCAATCAGACCGGGGACTACGCTATTCTATTGAAAGAAGCGACGTATTTTCGCGATATGCAGCAATCTCGCGCCGTTGAGAAAGATCTGACCTGGCATCCCGCCTACGGCGACAAGCTCAAATCCAAAGCAGGCCACATTTATCAGGGAACGATCCTGGAACATCTTCTCGTGCAGAATTTGGTGCAGTTTTTTAACGTCGGGGAACATAACATGATCCGCCTGGAAAACGCGGATTGGAATGACGGGTTGGACATGGCCGCGCACCGGGGAGAGAGTGTTGCGTTCATGAGCTTTTACGGCGGCAATCTTTTGGAGATCGCCGATCTCTTGGAAGAATTTTTCAAGAAGAACGGGGCGCCGACCGTCCGGCTGGCGAAAGAATTAAAGATTTTGTTCAGCACTTTGGCGGACGAGCCTTGTGATTACGATTCTCCGGAAGATAAGAAGAAAATTTTGTACCAGGATTATTTTTCTTCGGTGCAGCCGGAATTGAGCGGCGAGCAAATAGAATTTAAGATAAGCGACTTGGTGCACGATCTGCGCAGCAAGGGCCAATGGATCTTTCAACAGATCCGCAAGCAGGAAAAGGTGACGGTTGAGGAAAAAGGAAAAGCTTACACGTGGTTTAACGGCTATTACGATAATAAGGGTCTGGCCGTCGAAGGCAAAAAAAATAACCGCATCTGGATGACCTTAACCGGCCAGGTGTTCGCGGTGATGAGCGGTCTGGCCAGCCCGGAAGAATGCGATGCTGTTGTGGCCAGTGTCCGACGGTATTTGCAGGATAAAAAGACCGGCGGGTACCGTTTGAATACGGACTTCGGGCGCAGTCATTATCTGGATTTGGGCCGCGCGTTCGGTTTTGCTTACGGCACCAAAGAAAACGGCGCGTTTTTCAGCCACATGATCGTCATGTACGCGTATGCGCTTTACAGCCGCGGACTGGTGCGGGAAGGGCGGGATGTGCTGCGGTCGATCTTTAACATGTGTCTGGATACAGACAAGAGCAAAATTTATCCCGGGGTGCCGGAGTATTTTGATTCCAACGGGAGAGGGATGTATCATTATCTGACCGGTTCGGCGAGCTGGTTTGTGCTGACCGAACTCACTCAGGTCTTTGGCGTCCGTGGGGAAGGCGGGGATTTGATTTTATCGCCTAAACTGGTGAAAGAAGAATTTGACAAAAAAGGACAAGCGGCCATCACTTGTCATTTTGCCGGCAAGAAAATAACGGTCACCTACCTCAATCCCGCAAAAGTCGATTACGGCAATTACGCGATCCAGGACGTGTCGCTCAACGGCCGGCCTGTCAAGTTTGAGAAAATTTCCTCGCAGACAGTTAAAATTCCCAGAAAGTTTATCGAGCCGGGTTCCGGCGATCTCAATCTCCGGATGACCTTATAGGATTGTGTCCTCTTGGGTTGTCAAACTTGACGAGGGAAGGTATACTATCGTTATGAGATCTCTCCCGCCGCGCATTGCCAACAGTCTCACCATAGCCAATTCCACGGTATTTTTAGTCTTCCTCATCTTTCTCGCCGATATTCTGCCGATGTATTCTTTCTTAAAGGCCATGGGTGTTTTATTTTTTATCCTCTGTATCCTTGTCAAAATTTTACTTTATAGCGGTGTGTGGGGAACATTATTGGAAATCGTCAGCGCGGAAATCATGGTCCCCAGTTTTCAAGCCGTCCGTAAAAACGTCGCGCAGTACGGGTTGCTTTATTTTCTGTTAACACTGGTTGCCTTTGCCGGATATTCCGTTTTTACCTGGTCGTTAAAACAGGCTTCCGTCAACGGTGCCGTCCCTATGACGCATTTTATGACCGTGCTGACACCGGTGTTGATGTATGTGTTTTTGCAGGTCGTCATTGCGCAGAAATATCTCAAACCCCTCGGCTTAACCCGACGGAGAATACGGGTCGATCCTGCGGATGGATTGTTTTTATTGGCCGTCTCTGCGGCGATATTTTTTCTCATTTATGCCCCGTATGTGTTTTACTCCCTGCCGGAAATTTATTTTGATCTCGCTATTTTTGCTCAACGGTATTTGGAAACGTTGCTGTTCATTTATCT
>MHGP01000020.1:0-4573 GCA_001805615.1 Omnitrophica WOR_2 bacterium RIFCSPHIGHO2_02_FULL_48_11 | reverse complement strand
GGGATCTTGGACGGCATTGCCTCAATGTTCATGCGCTGGTATCCGCCGGTGTTTGTGGTGCTAAAGGCCTTGAGCCCCAAATATTATTCTTTCCGGACATTGAACCGCAATGTTTGGCATAAGCGGTATCTCAAACCGAATAAACTCGTCGCCATCACCTGTTATACGTCCAACTGCGCGGAGGCCTATAAGATTGCCAAAGAATTTCGAAAATGCGGTTCGAAAGTTGTGATGGGCGGTCCGCATGTGACGTACCAGCCGGAGGAGGCCTTGGAATTTTGTGACAGTGTCGTGGTGGGCGAGGCGGAAAGTGTTTGGAAGGATGTGGTACGGGATTACGAGAACGGGTCTTTGCAGCCGGTTTATAACGGCGTGCCGCTGGATGATTTTTACAGTGAAGTGCATCAGGAGTTATTGAATTCTCCGCCGGAGATCATCAAAGATTTTCTGGAGACGACCCGCGGGTGCAAATTTACCTGCAGTTTTTGCACGATCCCCGGGATCAGCGGCGGCAAGGCCCGCAAAAAGCCCGTTGCCCAATTGGTGGAATTGATCAATAAGATCAAGCACCGTTATAAAACGGTCGTTTTTCTGGATAATAATATTTATTCGGACCCGCAGTACGCCCGCGAATTGTTCAAGGCCCTGAAGCCGCTTAAGATCAAATGGACCAGCCAATGCACGATCGATATCGCCAAAAATGATGAGACCTTACAATTGGCCAAAGAAAGCGGCTGCGTGGGACTGCTTTTTGGTTACGAAATTTCGGGCGGGTCGTCGGAAAAACAGCAGCGGGGAAAGTTTGCCCTGGCGGATCATTACATCCATTTTACGAAGAAAGTGAAGGATTTGGGGATCAGTATCAAGGCGCATTTTATTTTTGGTTTTGATTCCGACCGCCTGGAGCACATTCCGATGCTCTGGAAATTTTGCCATGCCTTAAAGCCTACGTTCACGATCTTTTCTTTGTTAACGCCTTTGCCGGGGTCCCAGGTGTACCGGGAGATGCTGGAACAGAACCGGTTGACCAACCTCAATTGGCGTAATTATTCCTGCCATCAGCCGGTCTTTAAACATAAAACCATCAACCATTTTTTGCTGCTGACGTTATTCCCGATCATGCGGTATTTTTTTCTCCTGACGACCTCGCAGCTGGGTTATGCGATCATGAGCCTTTTGGTGCTCTATTTCATTTGTTCTGTCTTCGGGCAAAGCATTTACGCGATCTTGTCCCCGCGCATCTTTTAAGCTCACCGGATCCGGTAATAAAAATATCCCAAATTTAAAATCCAGCGCATCAGCCAATAGCTCAACACAAGGGAGCCCAAAACCTGCCAGCTGTTGAGCGGATAGATAAACACCGTGAGGATGTAGGTCCAGATCAGGATCTTTTTGAGGGTGTCGTCGAGCGCGAAGACGGTATCGACGAGGGAAGGGATATTCAACTGTCGGCTGTAAATTTCGCAGATTTGAAAAAGCGTCATCTGCGCGATCTGCTCGGCGGAATAATCCTGGGTCAGGACACCGATCCCCAGCCGGGCGATCGCGGTTTTTTCTTTTAGGCTGAGGAACAGCAAGCCGAGGTTGACGGCCGCCAGAAAAATAACGAGCGGCCATTGCCGCAGGCTGAAAAACAAGATCACGAGGATGAAGAACGCAAGATACAGCAGGAGCTCGGACAAGGTGATCAGCTTAAGATACTTGTACACAGATAAAAGGTCAGGGGATGTCTTTAGTTTTTCCTTAATGCGGGGATGGACGATCAGCTGCGAGAACCAGTGATAAACGTAGTGGTCAATCTTGATGGAATGTGCGATGGCTTCGATACTGGTCGTGATTTTATAGTGCGGAATGGCCATTGGGTGCTATTTTACACAGCAACGCCGGGATAAACAAGGTTAATCCTTGCTATTGAATGCCGGGCCTTTCTTTTCGTGGACAAAGTACTGGAATGTTGTTAAGATTTTGTAAATTCTTCCGGCAAAATTGAAAAGGAGCGGTCATGAATAAACTCAAAGGCCGGCAAAAAATTGCGGTCATTGTCATCGCGGCGATCTTTGCGTTGGGGATCATTAAGGATTTTGTTCTCAAGACGGTCATCACCAGTGTCGGGTCGAATGTCCTGGGCGCTAAGCTGACGATGGGAGGTTTGTCGGTAGGGTTACTGACCCAGAAGGTCGATATCCGTGATCTTAGAATTTATAATCCCGCGGGATTTCCCGAGGGAACCTTGATCGACGTTCCGCAAGTGCGGGTTGATTATGATCTGTCGGCTTTGGCCGGCGGGAGGCTCCATCTGCCTTTGGTGATCTTTGATCTTAAGGAAGCGACGATCGTCAAAAATAAGGAAGGGAAGCTGAACGTTGATTCTTTGAAGGTGATGGAAGAGGCAGGCAAGAAAGAAGCGAAAAAAACGGCCCAGGAACTGCCGGGTATTCAAATCGATGTGATGAAGTTAAATCTCGGCAAGGTCGTTTTTAAGGATTATTCCAAGGGAGATCCCCCGGCGATCTCGGTCTATGATGTGCACGTCAAAGATAAAACTTTTAAGAATATCAACAGCGTTCAGCAGCTGGTGGTGGTGGTCTTGATGGAGGCGATGGGCCCGACCGCCATTAAAAGTGCCGGGGTTTATGCCGCCGCGACTGTCTTGGGCGTGGGTTTTCTGCCGGCCGGTGTCGTCGGATTATTGGTCGGCAAGGACACGGCGGAGCAGGAATTTAGTTCTAACTTTAACAAGGTGTATGATGCGTCGGTGAAACTGATGCAAGAAGCCGGCCAGTTGAATTCACAAGATAAGTCCAAAGGCATGATTAAAGGAAAGATGCAAGGGGCGGACATCACTTTTAAAATTGGAAAAGGCTCCGGTAATAAAACAAAGGTTACAGCCACGGCGCGGCAGATGATGATCCCCAAGCCTGAGGTGGCTGGGGGAGTCCTGCAGCGGCTTTTGGAAAAAGTTAAATAATGTAATAGCGATTTTTTTCTTTATAGCCACACGTATGTGTGGTATAGTGATTTTATGTTTCATCCCAAGAATATCTCCCCGGAAAAATTGAAAGGGAGAGGCACGACCATTAACCCGGTCAACCGTTTTGAGCCGCTTGCCTATGAACGCGATGAATATTGCGATGCGGTCGAAGACCCGGCAGTGACGACCGAATTCTTTAAAGACACTTCTAAGTCCATCATCAGCACTAATGACAGCCCGGATATCGGTTTTGCCGCCAGTCTTAATCCGTACCGGGGATGCGAGCATGGCTGTATTTATTGTTATGCCCGTCCCACGCATGAATATTTTGCGCTGTCTTCCGGCGTGGATTTTGAATCTAAGATTTTTGTCAAAGAAGATGCGCCGCAGCTGCTCTTGAAAGAATTGGCCAAGCCTAAATGGAAACCGCAGGTTTTGGTGATGAGCGGCGTGACCGATTGTTACCAGCCTATTGAGCGCAAATTGCAGATCACCCGTCGCTGCCTGGAGGTCCTGGGGGAATTCCGCAACCCGGTCGGCATTATCACCAAGAATCATTTGGTGACGCGGGATATTGATATTTTAAAACCCATGACGCAGTATCAGGGAGTTGTGGTGAATGTTTCGATCACCAGCCTGGATGCAAAGTTAGCGCGGGTGATGGAGCCGCGCGCCTCGACTCCCGAGAACCGGTTGCAGGCGATCCGCGAGCTGACGCAAGCGGGGATCCCTGTGAACGTCATGCTAGCCCCGATCATCCCGGGATTGAATGAGCATGAAATCCCGGCGCTGCTCAAGAAGTGTGTGGCCGCCGGCGCGCAGTCTGCCGCGTATGTCGTGGTGCGGTTGCCTTATGCGGTGAAGGATCTCTTTGCCCAGTGGCTGGGGCAGCATTATCCGGACCGCAAAGAAAAAGTTTTGAACCGTATCCGGGCGTTACGCGGCGGCAAATTGAATGACCCGCGGTTTGGCGAGCGTATGGGGGGGCAGGGGATCTTTGCCGAACAGATTGACGCGTTGTTTCAGGCGGGTTGCAAAAAGATCGGATTCAAACCCCGCTGGCCGCACCTTTCCACCGAGGCCTTTCGCAACCCGTATCAAAAACAATTAACGTTCTTTTAAGAGAGATTAAAAAGAACTCCTGTCGCTCAGATCGCACTGCAGGCCCCGCCCATATGAATTTTTAATATTTTTTTTGACATCCACCCATTTGTGTGGTACTTTAACAATTATGGAAAATCAATCGATCCTCACCAAAAAACAAAAGCAAGTTCTCAAATATGTCTACGAGTGCATCAAGGATAAGCAGCTTCCGCCGACACTGCGCGAGATCGCCGAGTATTTTCAATTTTCCTCCACCGGCACGGTGCGCGATCATTTAAAAGCTCTGGTCCAAAAAGGGTATATCAAAATTTCCGAGAACAAATCCCGCGCGATCGAGTTGGTCAAAGAAGCGATGTTTCAGGTTCCGGTCTTAGGTCAGGTGCGGGCCGGGCAGCCGATCTATGCCGTGGAGGACCTGATCGGTTACTTAAATTTGGAAGATGTGATCTTTCCGGAGAAGGATGTTTTTGCCCTGCGCGTGAAAGGCGACAGCATGAG
>MHGP01000019.1:4084-9623 GCA_001805615.1 Omnitrophica WOR_2 bacterium RIFCSPHIGHO2_02_FULL_48_11 | reverse complement strand
TGTGATTGTATCGTGCGGCCGCGGTGCCTGGAGCATCTGGAGGAAGGCCTTCTCCCGCAAAAGTGGATGGGGCAAAAGATCTATCCGTTGATCCAAGAAGGCGGCTGCGACGTGGACTATGAATTCCAAATTGCCCAGACGGAGCATTGGATAAAGAAAAATCTCAACCATAGATAAATATGCGGACGTGGTATAAATATTTAGTTATCGAAGAGGCTGATCCCGTCCGGTTAGAAAAGGATCGCGCGGCCCAGGAACACCAAAAGACCATGGGAGGTTATTCGACCGACCGGGGATATGCCAGTAAGGAAGAGTTCTTCCGGACATACGTATCGGGGGGAGATCGACGGTACAGATATTATCACGAAGCACTTAAGGAATGTTTGAATAAAGAAGAAGCGGGCTTGTCGATCGGCAGCGGACGGTGTGGTAATGAGCTTTTTTTGATGGAAGAAGGGTATAACATCGTTTGCAGTGATTTGGAAAATTATTGTGAAGAAAGAACGTCGGATATCTTTGAGAAAATGAAATTTGTTAAATATGATGTGATGGCCGGCCCCTTCCCGGGAAAGTTTGATTATATTTTCTCTTTGAATGTTTTGTATTTATTTCCGCGGGAGCAATTATTGAAGGTTTTTCAGCATGTCGCGGAAAGTTTGAAAGATGGCGGAAGATTTATCGTCGATCCGGGCGGTGCGGAAGACAATTTATATACGGCTCTCATCGATAATTGGGGTGTGCGGTGGGATGCCCAGGCGCAGGCGTTTTTAAAAACCATGCTCAAGAGATCAAAGAAAAAGGTTTTTAAAAAGCATCACGGTTATCGCTGTAACAATAAAGAATTTGTCGCCGTTGCGGAAGAAGCGGGTTTTAAATTCGAAGGGTTGAAGACGAGCGATTATGTGACCGAATTAAAAGACCGTATGCTGTTATTTCATGGGCTGCCGGAATCAGCAGTCCGTTTGTTGGGTTGGCCGATCCCTTATGTGAGGCTGTTCAATTTTCGTAAAATACAGTAGATCATATGGCAAAAATATTTCTTATAGTTTATGATGCGGCATTTAAAGTTGACAACGGGCTGTTCCTGGGCGTTGCCGCGTCGGACCGGGTGATTTTGTTCCCTTTGACGTCGCAAGCTCAGCTGACGGCGCGGTTAAAAGAATTATTTCTTGCCAAGAAATGCCAGCTGGAGATCCGGGAGACCGCGTATTTATTGAATAAAACGGCGGAACAAGTGAGGGCAAAATATCTGGATTTTATCGCGCAGCTGCCGGGGAGGATCCGGCACAACGGTAAAAATTTAAAGGAATGGTTCGCCGTTGATGAAAGTTTGTCGGCGTGGTGGTTGAGCTTGGTGGCGGAGAAGAATACTTTTAAGTCTGATGCCTTCAACCGGTTGGTGCAATGGGAAGCCATTCTCACCGTGCTTAAAGAGGAAGATGCCGCGGCCGTATTTTTTGCTGCGGAAAGTCGGAAATTGCAAGCAGCGCTGAAAAATTGTGTCCAGAAAGAAAATAGAGAATTCCATGTTTTGCCGACGCGGGCGGCCCCGGGGATCAAAAACCGCATTAAGGAATTTCAGGGGTTGTATTATTTTAAGCATGCGCTGCATGTTTTGGGCTTTGCGGTTTATATGTTTATCCGCAGTTGGAAGATCCGTCAAGTCCTGCGGGCCTTGCCGCGGCAAATGAATGATCCGGACCAATTGCTGTTTGTCGGGCCGTATCCGTATTTTGATGCGGCGCAAGCCAAGGACGGGGTTTTTAAGAATAAGCTGTATGCGCAATTGCAGGAGGCTTTGGAATCGAATCAGCAAAAGATTCTGTGGGGGCTTTTTTATGTCGATAATCACAATGTAGATATTAAAACCGCACTGCGCTATGCGCGGAATTTTGTCCAAAAAGGCTATAACATCTATTTTCTCGAGGAGGCGGCCTCGGCAGGAAAGCAATTGAAGGTTTTATGGAAGTCGTTCCTGCTGGGAATAAAATTTTTGCAACTGGAGCGGCAGATCGCCCAGGCGCATCATTTTTCCGGAGGGAATTTTTATCCTATCTTTAAAGATGATTGGTATGCATCATTTGTGGGCGCGCAGGGATATCAGGGGTTATTATTTTACGAAATGTTCAAGGCGCTTTTTAAAGGGAGCCAGGCCAAACGTTGTCTTTATTGCTGCGAGATGCACGCGTGGGAAAAGGCGTTGATCACGGCGAAGCATGCCGTGGGGGTGACGGTCCCGGTTTTTGCCTATCAGCATGCCACCGTTTCGAATATGCTGTTGAATTATTTTAACAGCCCGGTGGAAACAAAGGGCAACGGGAATTATTCGCTCGCCCAGCCGGATAAGATTATTTGTAACGGGGAAGTGCCCTATCAATATATGCTTGAGTCGGGCTGGACGGCGGACCGGTTGGGGATCGGCGAGGCTATCCGTTTTGGCGATCTGAAAGATATGGTGCGGGACGGGACAAAGCTGCGGGAGAACATTGTGTTGGTCGCTTTTTCGATCAGCACCCAGGAAAGCAGCGCTATCTTGGCCACCGTCTATCAGGCCTTGAAAGATTTGAAAAATATTATGGTATGGATCAAGCCGCATCCCTTCACTGATCTTAAAAAAGTTTTTGAGCTGGCGGGATTAGACCGGGACAATTTCCCTTTTGAAATAAAAAATGATCCCGTCGAGAGTTTGTTGCCGCAAGCCAAGATCGTTATCGTCGGAGAATCGAGCGTTTCGCTTGTGGCGTTGTCATTCGGCTGCGAGATTGTTCTTTTGAATGTGCCGGAATGGATCAACATGTCGCCGCTGAGAAATATTGCGATAGGTCAGATCCGGACCGCCAGTTCTCCCGAGGAACTTGCCAAAACGGTCTTGGGGCTTTGTCACCCAGAGGTGGCCGCGGTTTCCCATGCAGAAGAGACCAATCAGATCATCAACAAATTTTTCTGTCTCAATAAAAATTCTGCGGTGCCGCAGAGATTGTTGAAATTATTGGAAGTATATCGTTAGAATTTTTAAGGAAAGCAGGAGCCGGATGGCCGAAACAAAATTATATAAAAAGTACCGCAGTTTTCAAACTTTCAGCTCTTCGCTCAATACCGATATCGCAGCGCAGCAAGGGCGGGTCATTAAAATTTTAACCGAAGCCATCCGTGCGGCGGCGGAGCCTTATAAAAAGCAAATCTGGCAGACGGTGGTGAACGATCTTATCAGCGAACAGAAGCGGGAAGGGCAGTTCACTCTCTCGCAGAATATCGCCGATGAAATTTCCAAAATGGAAGACGCGGATATCGGGCGCTATATGTTCCATCGTTACCGTTATGATATTTTCCCGCAGGAGAAAAAATTGGACGAATTCCCGCCGTACTTGCAGATCGAGCCCACATCGGTTTGCAATTACCGCTGTGTTTTTTGTTACCAGACCGATACGGAATTTACCGCCAAGGCGGGCGGATATATGGGAGCGATGACACTGGATACGTTTAAAGCGGTGATCGACCAGGTCGTCGGCAAGGTGGAATTCCTGTCGCTGGCCTCGCGCGGTGAGCCGTTATTGTGCAAAGACATCGATGCCATGCTGCAGTACTGCATAGGAAAATTTTTAGGGCTCAAGATCAATACTAATGCCTCGATGCTGAATGAACAGCACTGCCACGCGATCCTCGCCGGAGGAGTGAACACGGTCGTTTTTTCGGCGGATGCTGCGAAGGAACCGCTGTACAGCCAACTGCGGGTCAAAGGCAGCCTGGATAAGGTCCTGGCCAATGTGAAACTTTTGCAGTCGATCAAGAAAAAACATTATCCCGATTCCAAGATCATTACGCGGGTTTCGGGCGTTATGTTCGGGGAAGACCAGGACATGGACTCGATGGTGGGGTTGTGGGGCGATTTTGTGGATCAGGTGGCCTTTGTGGCTTATAACCCGTGGGAGAATGTTTATGAAGCGCCGGTGAACGACGTGACGACCCCTTGTTCGGATCTCTGGCGGCGGATGTTCGTCTGGTACGACGGTAAAGTTAATCCTTGCGACACCGACTACAAATCCTTATTGTCGGTCGGAAATGTTAAAGAAAAATCTATTTCTCAGCTGTGGCGCTCGGCAGGATATGAAACCCTGCGCCAGCAGCATCTGCAAAAAAAGCGGGCCTGTCTCAACCCATGCCAACGCTGTGTGGTGGTCTAAAATGTTGCCGATTAAAAATAATTTATCGAAACTGATCCGCTTCAAAAATTCCGAAGAATCACGTTTGGGGTATTTGCGACTGGACAAGAACGAGAATATTGTGCCGTTCCCCGCGACCCTGATGAAAAAATTGCAAAAAGCGGTCACGGCGGATTTTGTCTCGGCCTATCCGGAAGTGGACGCCTTGTATAAAAAGCTGGCCAAATACGCGGGATGTTCGCCTGATAATATTTATTTGAGTTCCGGTTCGGACGGTGTCATTAAGGCGGTCTTTGAAGTCTTTGTTGAGCTCGGGGATAAGGTCCTTATCTTGAGCCCGAGTTACGCGATGTTTTATGTCTATGCCAAAATGTTCATGGCCGATCTAAAAGAAATTTTTTATGACAATGACCTGGTGGTATCGGTGGATAAGATCAGCGAATCCATTCGCAGTGTCAAACCGAAATTGGTCTGCATCGCTAACCCCAATAGCCCGACGGGAACGGTGCTGGAGCCGGCTGACCTGGAAAAGATCATTGAAGAAGCCGCGCAGATCAATGCGATCGTTTTGATTGATGAGGCCTATTATCTTTTTTATCCTAAGTCCTGCGAGCGGTTGATCAGCCGCATTCCTAACCTGGTGATAACCCGGACATTTTCCAAAGCTTTTGGATTGGCCTCGGCCCGGTTAGGGTATGGAGTGGGACATAAGGAAATGATCGATTGTTTGCAAAAAGTCCGGCCCATGTACGAAACCAATGCCTATGCGCTTAAGTTTGGAGAGATACTTTTGGACCATGTGCCGCTCATTAAGAAAAATTTGAAGGTCCTGCAGGCGGGGAAGAAATATTTAGAGGAGCAGCTTGCCGCGATGAAGCTGCCGTTTTTCAAAAGTTATGCCAATTTTGTGCTGATCGATATGGGGACCAAAGGAAGGGCGCTGCGGGCCGCGGAATTCTTGAAAAGTAAGAAAATTTTAGCCAAAACCGGCTTTGATTTCTTGCCGTTGCAGCGGTGTATCCGGGTCAATATCGGTCCTAAAAGGCAAATGGCGGTGTTGTTGAAGGCTTTAAAGCAGTTTTTGGCCCAGAAAATAATTGCTGCTGAAAATGAAATGGTTAGTGTATAATAGCGGAACTTAATCGGCAAATCAGGAGAAAAAAGTGAATATAACAGTTTTTGGGGGATCGGGATTCTTAGGGAGCCACGTGGCGGATGTCCTCACCAGCCGGGGGCATAAAGTGGCTATCTTTGATAAGGTGCCGTCTCCTTATTTACAGAAAAATCAGGACATGCTGGTCGGAGATGTCTTAGACGAAAAAGCAGTGCGGCAGGCGGCGAAAGGCGCGGAGGTGATTTACAATTTCATTGCCCTGGCC
>MHGP01000019.1:0-4078 GCA_001805615.1 Omnitrophica WOR_2 bacterium RIFCSPHIGHO2_02_FULL_48_11 | reverse complement strand
GATGAGGCCTGCCTGCGTCCGGTCGAGACAACCCAAGTCAATGTTCTGGGCAACATCAATATCCTGGAGGCGGCCAGAGCCGAGAAGGTCGGACGGTTTGTTTTTTCCAGTTCGGTTTATGTCTACAGCGATGCCGGGTCTTTTTACCGCAGCAGCAAACAGGCCTGCGAATTATTCATTGAAAATTATCAAAAAATTTACGGTTTGGACTTTACCATCTTAAGATACGGGTCGCTTTATGGACTGCGTTCGGATGAGCGCAATTGGATCTACCGGATCCTCAAGCAGGCTATTGAAGAGAAAAAGATCACCCGCGAGGGCAACGGGGAAGAACTGCGGGAATATATCCATGTCCAGGATGCCGCCCGGCTGAGCGTGGATATTTTGGATGAACAATACCGGAACCGGCGGGTCATCATCAGCGGTAACGAGCGTATCAAGATCAAAGATCTGCTGGTGATGATCAAAGAAATGTTAAAAAATGATATTGAGATCGAATACCTGCCCATCAAGCGTGGCGAACACTACGAGATCACTCCCTATGTGTTTAATCCGCAAATGGCGACCAAGATCCAGGGTAATGAATACCTCGACATGGGTCAGGGGATCCTGCACATTCTTGGCCACCTGCATGACCAGCATATAAATAATAAAAATTCCAGCCAGCCGCCTTCCGGCAAAAGTACCGCACGCATCGTTTACAAAGTTAAATAAAAAGACTGTCGGGATTATGCTCAAAGCGATTATTTTTGATTTTGACGGGGTCATCTGCGAATCCGTGGACGTAAAGATACAGGCCTTCCGGAAATTATTTGAAATTTACCCCAAACATTTAAAGCAGATCCTCGCGTATCACGCCTTTAACGGGGGCCTCAGCCGCTATAAAAAATTTCGCTACATTTACCGTCATTTTTTAAAGAAAGAATTGCGTTCCGTAGAGTCTTTGCGCTTGGGGCAGAAGTTCAGTGAGTATGCTTTGGCGGCGGTGATCCAGTCCGCCTATGTGCCGGGCGCACACGAATTCTTGAAAAAATATTATAAGAAATTTCACCTCTTTATTGTATCCGGAACGCCGCAGCCAGAAATGCGGTTTATCGTCAAAAAAAGGAAATTGACAAAATATTTCAAAGGCGTGTACGGTTCACCAACGGCCAAGGCGGTGCTGATCAGGCAAATCCTTAAAAAAAACCGGCTGCAAAAAGATGAAGTGATCTTTGTCGGGGATTCGGTGAATGATCATATCGGGGCTGCCAAGGCAGGGGTGAAATTTATCGGCCGGGTCCGAGCAGGGCAAAAGAATCCTTTTAAGGGATCTGTGGGCGTGGAAAAAATCATTCCTGACGTCTCGCGGCTTCCCGCATTGGTCAAAAAACACTCTTTTTCGAGCAAAAATGCTTCAGCTATAATGAGTTAAAAAAATATACACATAACAACAGGCTTTGCTATAATAAACCAATATTTATAGTAATAGTATTAAGAATAAGATTGTTTTTTCAAGTTTAGGAGAGTTGCCGTGGCGTTTAAAGTTTTATTGGTTTATCCGAACTTAAGGGGAATGAACATGCTTCCCCCGGCCATAGGATTGCTGTCCGCGGTCCTCAAACAAAGCGGTTTTACCGTTAAATTGTTTGATACGACTTATTATGAACGGCTCGGCGATGACCATGCCGAAGCAGATTCCGATCAGATGAAGGTCCAAAAGCTGATGGCCCGTCCGTTTAAGATGCCGCAGGAAATTTCTCTCAAAACAAGCAACGTTTTCGAAGATTTTAAAAATGAAGTAGCTGCCTTTGACCCCAACTTGATCGCTCTTTCGGCGACGGAAGACATGTTTTTGCTGGGGGTTAAACTCATCAAATCTTTAGGGGCCAACCGTCCCTTGACGATTTTAGGCGGAGTTTTTGCCACGTTTGCTCCCAAGCTGGCCCTGACATATCCGGAGATCGATATCGTTTGCAAAGGGGAAGGGGAATATGCTTTAAAAACTCTTTGCGAACGCTTGTCCAAGGGGCAGAATTACGACGACGTTTCCAACCTATGGCTTAAAAAACCGGACGGCACGATCAAGGTGAACCCGACGCACATGGTGGACATGAACGAAAATCCGCTCATTGACATGTCGATCTTTGAAGAAGCAAGATTCTATCGCCCGATGGGCGGCCGGGTGTGGAGGATGTTCCCGGTGGAGACTTTCCGCGGATGCCCGTACCAGTGCGCTTTTTGCAATTCTCCGGCGCAAATGAAAATGTATCAGCAGGAAGAAGGGAAATCCTATCTGCGCCGTAAACGGTTCGATAATCTGCGCCGTGAACTGCTCTTTTACAAGAACGAGATGAAGGCCGAGTATTTGTATTTTTGGGCGGATACGTTCTTTTCGTGGAAACCGGGTGAGTTCGAGGAATTTGCTGAGATGTATCGCGATATCGGATTGCCCTTTTGGTGCCAGACCCGTATCGAGACGGTCACGTATGAGAAATTTAGGCTCCTCAAAGAAATAGGCTGTGCGCGTATCTCCTTCGGGATCGAGCACGGCAATGATAAATTCCGCAAAGAGGTCGTTAAGCGTCCGGTGACGAATGAAACCATGATCAATAATTTTAAGATCGTTAACGAAGTCGGCATCCCGTACAGCGTCAATAACATCATGGGTTTCCCTTATGAAACCTATGAGCTGGCTCTTGATACGATTGAGCTCAACCGCAATATCGATGCCACGGACCGCAATGCCTATGCCTTCACCCCCTTTGCCGGGACACCGCTCCGGGCGATATGCAACACATTGGGTTTTACCAAAGAAACCGATATCGTTCATTCGATTTTTGTGAATGGGACGATCATGGACATGCCGCAATTCTCGAAAGAAGAAATCAACGGATTGCTGCGCACGTTCAATATGTATGTCAAATTTCCTAAATCGCGTTGGCCGGATATCAAACGGGCGGAGAGCAATACCCCTGCAGGGAATAAGATTTATCATGAATTGAAAGACGAATTTGTTGCCCGATTCTGGAATCAAGAAAGCCAAAATTTTGAGGAGGCCGCCCAAGAAAAAACGACCGGGCCCCGGTAAGTCAAGAACATTCACCCCTTCCTAAGTATCCAAAACTATAATAACTATGTTAAAAAAAATTGCGATTGCGACAAGTTCGTTCGGTCAATTTGACGTTCAGCCTTTAAAAATTTTAGAGAAGAACGGCTTTTCTTTTGTTTTGAATAAAGAGGGAAGAACGCTCAAAAGGGAAGAACTGTTAACCCTGGCGCAAGGATGCCTGGGCGTGATCGCCGGAACAGAGCCGTATAATCAGGAAACTTTGGAGTATCTTCCGGATCTGCGGATCATTTCACGCTGCGGATCAGGGACGGATAATTTGGACCTGCAGGCCTGTGAACGCCGCGGGATCAAAACTTTTAAGACAAGCGATGGCCCGCAGCGGGCCGTGGCCGAGCTGGTGGTTGGGCTCATTTTAAATGTGTTAAGACAGCTCTCTCTCATGGACCGTGAGCTCCGCCGCGGCATATGGCAGAAGCGCATGGGGAGCCTTTTGCTAGGTAAGAACGTCGGGATCATTGGTTTAGGCCAGGTTGGCACCGAGGTCGCTTTTTTATTGAAAGCCATGGGCACAAATATTTGTTACTTTGATCCTTGGACGGACGGAAAGACCGCGGCGGGTTTTGTCCGTCAGGCCGACTTATATGAACTTCTCAAGGTGAGCGACATTGTTTCTTTGCATGTTCCTTTGACCGAAAAGACAAAATATTTGATCGGCGAAAAAGAATTGGCGGCCATGCCCAAGCAGGCTATCTTGATCAACTGTTCCCGGGGAGGAATTGTGGATGAGACAGCGCTTTATCAAGCTTTGCAGGAGAAAAAATTGGCCGGGGCAGCGGTGGATGTCTTTGAGCAGGAACCGTATCAAGGCCCGCTGGTTGAGTTGGACAATGTGCTTTTAACGCCGCACATCGGGTCTTATGCCAAAGAAGCGCGGATCAAAATGGAAGTCGATGCCGTGAATAATTTGCTCAGCGGACTTAACGGTTAATCATTTAACTTTTGTGAGTTGACAGAATATGAAAATCT
>MHGP01000018.1:9838-11132 GCA_001805615.1 Omnitrophica WOR_2 bacterium RIFCSPHIGHO2_02_FULL_48_11 | reverse complement strand
ACATACTCATAATTGACCTGCGGGAACTTATGAATGAGCATAAAACCCAAATTGATTTTTTTAAGCAACACCGCTAACACCTGCATGGACCAGAGGGCTAAAAGGATAACGACGGATCCCAGAAATCCGGCGAGGAGCCGCTGTTTCACCTTGCGGGAATGCTCAAAAAAAACAACCTCGGTCACCAGGATCAAGAGCGGCAGCGTCACGATAGTCCCTTTCACAAAAAATCCCGCATAAAATATTATGACCGCGGCATAATAATAAACGATTTTTTTGCGCATCCTCCCGGTGAAGTACAGCAAGTACGCCCACAGATAGAAAAGGCCGGACAAGGATTCAGCCCTCTGCCAAATATATGTCACCGCTTGCGTCTGCAGCGGATGCGCCAAAAAGATCAAACACACCAAAAGTCTAAATAAATTTTTTTCTCTCGCCAAGGGCGATCGTTGCATGACCGGTGTTTCAAATAAATAACCCAGGACAAGATACAAAAGGAACGCCGTTACGCTATGCACCGCCACGTTCACCAGATGGTAGCCGAGCGGATTCTCCCCACCCAGTTTATAATTTAAAACGAAGGTGAAAAAAGTGATGAACTTCCGTTTTTGATCAAACCCCTCATTAACGGTAAGCAAGTGCGCGACATTCCGCACGGCCGGATTCTCCAGCATGAGATAATGATCATCAAATTGGAACGGGGCGTTTAAGATATTTCCATAAAGGGCAAAGCCGACCATAAAAAAAACAGCCAGCACCAGCGGCGGCTTATCGATGATTTTTGTCAGATCAAATTTTGACAGGTTCATAGCTAATTCTTTATTTTATGGTTCGGATAAGGATGAATTTTTTATCGCCGGCCTTTAACTCGACCTCTCCCACATCTTCCTCTTGCAAAATGTTTTGATCCGCATCGAAGGCCTTGACCTGCACCCGGTACTTCCCCGGGGCCACGATCACGCGGCCGATACGGATCTCTGCCGGCAAGGTCTGCCAGCTACGCACATCCGCCTGCTCGGAATAAAGATTATAAAGACTGCTCGCCCCTCGCACCACCCAGCCGGCCAATTCGCCGTGCTCCTCCTCGGTCCGCTGTGCGGCCCGGGATTCCACCGCATATTTGCCCAGCGGCCGCAAAGCTGCCTTCGTATAAAGCCATGCCTTGCGCCCTTCCAAGCTCCGCTTGGCGATCGCCTCCACATCCGCCGCCACCTCTGTACCCGCGGAAAATTTCTGACCATTGGACTTAACCGCCACCAGTTCCGAAGAACGGATCTCGTAATCCCGCGGATCA
>MHGP01000018.1:0-9785 GCA_001805615.1 Omnitrophica WOR_2 bacterium RIFCSPHIGHO2_02_FULL_48_11 | reverse complement strand
AGCTGCACCACACCATCCGGCAACGGCACCGCAACGTTCGTCGCATGCTTAAGCGGAGAAAGCCCGTTAAAATGGATCAGGTAAATTTCTCCCTTTTGCGATTTTTCCTGAAACGGCACGAACGCGACATCATTAAATTTTTGCTGAAGATTTCGAAATTCTGGAAATCCTAAATATTGCGCGACCGCCAAGGCATTTTCTTTAAGAAGCCGCGGCACTCCCCGCGCGGCGGTTTTATAAAAACCGTTTTCATACGCCTGCAGGGCTTTTTTATAAGAGATCAGCGCGTCATTGACATCCTGCCGCTCCTGTTGGCTCTCGTACATGATGCCAAAAAGCATCCGGGCAAAACCATCCTCGCTATAAATGTTTTTTTGGTGACAATACAGGTCGCAGAGGACCTGAAATTTCCGGTCGGCATCCCGCGCCTCGACCAACGCCTCGGTGAGATCCCCCAGCGTCAAATAATTCAAACCCTGCAGCACATTGACCAAAATATGTTCAAAGGCCTCCCCCCGGTACGGCGCGAGATTATCATTGACCATCCAGGTGGAGGCAATATTGCTGACCGAGCGGGTATAAAGCGCGTCGATCTTATTTTTTGCCTGTTCGAAATAGCGGATGCTCTCGTCGTATTTCCCGGCTAACTGCAGGGTATACGCCCGGTCCATTAAATATAACAATTCGTTCTTGGAGCCGTACATCGATTGATGCGTCGAAAACAACTGGCTCGCCCGTTCGAACCGGCCCGACGCCACCAAGGCATTCACCTGGGCTTGGTTAAAATAAACGTTTTGCTGGGCAGCTTTCTTGGCGTGTTTGGGTGAGGAAGCACAGGAGGAAAAAAGAATAAGGCAGACAAAAAGGATTATTCTTTTTCCCATGGCAATGCGATCAGGTAGGATAAGATGATTTTTTAAAGAGAATATTTGGATTTCGAGACAAGTTTCTTGAGTTCGGTCTGCTCAAGCCATTTGACTTCATTGGTGGTCAAATCGATCAGTTCCAAATTCACTTGATAAAGAATGACGTATTTCCCACTGGCGTTGTCGGTCACCGTATTGATGCTTCCCCGCAGCATAAAATCCGCGCCGATCTCTTTGCGCAGCGGCTTGATCGTCTTCGGATCGGTGTAACCTTCTTCATGCTGGTCTTTGCGTTCCGCGCGGACTTCCGGGCGCTCAAATTTTGATGCGACAAACTTCACTTTTCCGGAACTGATCAAATTCGATTCCAGGCTTTTGACAAAAACCGCCGAATTAATATGTTCGCTGCTGTTGTTATCAACGGTCCCCACGATCACGACCGGCTCGTGGCCCTCTTCTTTGAGAAAATTGCTCAGCCAAGCCGCGGACAAACAATTTGCGATCATTTCTTTGGAGACCATCTGGGCGTCGGAATCATTCCAACGGCCGCTCAAGTCCACGACCCTTTCGACCTGCAAACGCTCCACCTTGGTGCCGGAACACCCCGCGAGGAATCCCACTAAAACTGCAAAAACAAAAAATCGCTTTTTCATAATCATATCCTTTTGTAATTTTTATTCATTGTAGCATCGGTTAGGCGAATTGACAATTTTGTTTTCTCTCTCTATACGATGATCCGCCGCAACGGACTTATTCCCGGGGGCGGATCTTCGATTTTAGAATAGAAAAATTGCGTTCGGAAGAAAGAATATACGGCTCGCGCAGTTTCCAGATCGTATTTTCTTTCAAAAACAGATCGACCTGAATGCGGTCCAGAATTTTCCCCGATGCCAGCGAACGGAAATTCAAACCCGCCGCGGTCACGATCGGCCAAGGGCCCACAAAATCCCACAAGGAGGATTTAAAAAATGCGCCGCACCCGCGCCCGATCGCCGGCCAGCATAGATCCACGGCCGCGCACGCCTGCGTCATCAGATGGCAGTCTTGATAATCCCATTCAAATTTTTTGGCAAAATTATCGATGCAGAGAAAAACGGATTGTCCGGTGATGGGCTGATCGATCGCGGGGATCTTCGTGGTACGCTCCTCAGACGAAAAAGCCTGCTGCACAAAAAAAGCTTCCTTCCCATCGCTGTAAAATAGCTCCTGCAGCGCGGGAAAATAAACGACCCCCAGCCACGGCCGCAGATCTTTTAACACACCGATCGAGATCCCGAAGTTCGGCATACGATTGGCGTAATTGCGGGTCCCGTCGATCGGATCAAGGGCCCAGACAAAAGGGGTTTTCTCCAGAAGCGGCTGATCAAAATACCGTTCCACCACCGGATCCTCTTCATCGATCAGGATATGTTCCGGCGTTTTCAAAAGGTCCTGTAAAATTTCCTGCGCCAGCCGGGAGACTTTCTTATCCGCCAGTGTCACCACCGAACCGTCTTTTTTGAAAGAAGGCTGACTCTGGTCGACCAGCTCCCGGGCGATCTTTCCGCCTTCGCGGGCGATGGTTTTCATGCGGGCTAAATATTCTTGAGCAGACATAAGAGAGTTAAAAGTTAAAAGTTAAAATTCAAAAATCAAAATTAAGGTGTCGCGACCTGCCGGCCGGCAGGCAGGAGCGACTCATCAATTTTGACTTTTAATTATATATTTTTAAAATTTGTTTCGCCAGATCTTGAGCAATTAATTTATTACCTAAAGCTGTACAGTGACCTCCATAATCATCGCTAAAATAAACTTTATATGAATTGTTTTTTAAAAGCTCCTTAAAGATTTTCTTATTATCGATTAAAATAAAGCTTTTATTCTCAGAAATGGGAATTAATATTTCTTCTAATTCTTCTGCATCTACGGTCGGATATTGCATAAAGATCATTTTTATATTTTTCTTTTGAAGAATCTCAATTATTTTTTTATAATTTTCTTGAGTTACAGGATTAATTCCTTTGTTATAAATTTTTTCTACCAAATCATAATAATAAATAATCTTATTCTGACGACCAACCTTATCAAAACAAGTTTTTAAAAAATCTACAATAAACTCCTTGTTTTTGTCCTCAGCCTTAGCATACAGTTGAAGCAATTGCTGCTCAACATCCTCAATGTATTCATCATTGCACCAACGAGCATGAATTCTATTCCAAATAGACCGCTCGTCATAAATTGCAGCGCTGCTTAAACGAACATATTCCATATACTCTTCATAAGGAGCAGCAACATACCACCCCACCTTCTTCTTATACTCCACTTCTCCTAGCATATCTTCTATTTTGAGTTCAAAACTTTTATTTGCATATGTTTTGGTATCAAGATATTTGAGTATTTCTTGAGCTTGTTCAAACTTTTTTTCCTCTATCAAAAATTTTGCCTGAAGAATTAATTTAGTGTCCTCAGGCGATGTTGCGGGAAAGATGACATTCTTCTCGGGGTCTGCTTTAATCTTCAACTCATGAACGTCACCGCGATCCGCAAAAAATTTCGCTGATGACTCAAAAAATTTGTTGTATTTTTCTAAAACATAATCCTGCGAGCTATGAAATAATTTATTTAAAAGCCCGGCTGTTTTCATTTTCGTGCCCCACGCATACCACCACGGAAGGGGAATAAAATCGCTGCGGGGATCGTGACGTCCAATCATTATGACGGCAACATCCGCGTGACCTTCATCCAACCATTGCTCTAAATGCTGAACAACATCCAGGCTCTTAGCTCCGGGAATTCCTTTATTAATAACTCTAAACTTTTTTCCGGAATTCACCTGATCAAGCATTGTTTGAAGCTGATTTGGGTAATCATTTTCATTGTTATAATATGTCGTCGAATCTCCTATACAGATAATGCGAATCTGTCCATCTGTTGCATTCCTTGTATTTTTATAATCTCGAATTAAGGTTAAAACGAGTCCCCCACAATTGAGGTAAATTTCTAGGCTAATAACAAAAATAAGAATCCTTATTATGATTCGCAAAAATTTTTTCATAAGCTAAAATTGAAAATAAATAAATTCTTCCACTTTTAAGATTCCCCAGCCTAATATTAAATAAGTCAAAAAGCTGTATGCCAATGTTTTAACCAACCAATGTTGATGAAAAATAATTAACAAGTCCTTGGTTTTGTATTGCATTATCTGAACAATGAACAACGGCAGAATAATAAAAATGGTTTTAAGCAATAATTCACCTTGACCGTGAATATGAAAATCAAAAATGAGTTTATACAACATGCCCTTCGCCTGTAATAAAGATTCTGCTCTAAATAAAAGCCATCCCAATGTCACCACGTGAAAGAAAAAAATGACGCGTAAAAAATACCATCGATTGGGATCCTCAAGTGGTTTTCTGATAGCTGTAAACGCCCTATAAATCACCAACAAAAGTCCATGATATGCTCCCCAAAAAACGAAAGTCCAGTTAGCCCCATGCCAAAACCCGCCCAAAATCATAGTCAGCATTAGATTGCGATACGTTTTCCATTTCGACAAACGGTTTCCTCCTAGAGGTATATAAAGGTAATCCCTTAGCCACGTAGAAAGAGAAATGTGCCATCGCCGCCAAAAATCAACGGGATTTGTTGCAAAATACGGTAAATTAAAATTAATCATAAGATCAAAACCCATAGTTTTTCCGATACCACGGGCCATATTCGAATAGGCATCAAAATCAGCAAAAATCTGAAAAGCAAAAGCATAAAGGCCAGCTAGAATGGCTAACCCGTCATACGACTCATACTGATCAAACACAGAATCAGCTATTTGAACAAGACTATTAGCTATAAAAAGTTTTTCAAATAAACCCCAAAAGAAAAGATGGCATCCTTCATAAAATTCATTTAACTTTAAAACTCTTGGATTAATAATTTGCGGAAGCAAATGACTCGCACGCTCTATAGGCCCGGCAATAAGCTTTGGAAAAAAAGAAACAAACAAAGCAAAATCAAAAAAACTTTTTGGTTTGAGTTGCCCGCGATAAATATCAATCGTGTAACTCATGGCTTGAAAGGTATAAAACGATATTCCTACGGGAAGGATAATTTTGGGTAAGGCAGGATTAAAATTTAAACCCAATAAATTCGCACCATCAATAAAACTATCAACAAAAAAATTGAAATACTTAAAAAATCCCAACACCCCTAAATTCATAACAATACTTGTCACTAAATAACTTTTCTTAGTTTTTGCATTGGGGGCAGAATAAATCTTCGAACCTAAAAAATAATCAATCGATGTGGAGAAAAAAATCAAGAAAAGGAATCGCCAGTCCCAGAAACCATAAAATATAAGGCTGGCGACCAAAAGCAACCTGTTCTGCCATTTGTGATTTAAAAAAATGTACAGGACAAAAGTAAAAATAAAAAATAAGAGAAACTCTAAGGAATGAAATAGCATAATTGTTTTCAGTTTTGAATTTTAAGGTATGGCCTGCGGTTCTTCGACAGCGGCCTTTTGCCATTCTTTCATGGCGGGAAGATCGAGCATGGCCGCGCAATATTTCTGAGCGGCCCCGGATATAGGAAGCGCATAGGTTTTGATACGCCAAATGACCGGCGCATACATGGCATCGGCGATAGAAAATGTGCCGAATAAAAAATCCCCGCCCTGGCCGAAGCGCTTACGGCAATCCTCCCAAAGAGCGCTGAGGCGTGCCACATCCGCTTTCACTTCCGGTGTCAATTCTGCCAAGGGCTTATTCGCCCGGACGTTCATGGGGCAGGTCTTGCGCAAACTCATAAACCCCGCGTGCATTTCCGAACTGACCGCACGGGCGACGGCCCGCGCCTCTTTATCCTCAGGCCAAAGATTTTTTTCCGGAAAAATTTCTGCCGCATATTCGGCGATCGCCAGACTTTCCCAAACCACGAGCTTGCCGTGTTTGAGGATGGGGACTTTTCCCGCCGGAGAATGTTTTAAAATATTTTGTTTGCTCTCCGGCTTCCCAAGCGGGATAAAAATTTCATCAAAAGGGATCTTAAAATGCTTCAGCAAAACCCACGGCCGCATCGACCAGGAAGAATAATTCTTGTTGCCGATAACCAGCGTTAACTTTTCCATAAACTCTCTCCCCGACGACTAAGCGCTCTGCGCAATGCTTCTCCTACCCTTTATCTTCGTTATCTTTTTCCAGAAAATGCTTTAAGACAGCATCCAAAACCTCGCTCCAGTGGATCCCCCGGACATCATCATAACGCACGGTGTCAGCCACCAGCTTTTCATTGACCCGGAAGACATGCACGCCGGTCTCATACCCACCGCCTGAGCCTAAATTGGAAACAGACTGCGACCAGCGCACTTCTCCGTCCAAATAAACCGGCTTTTTTTGATTAGGGACAAAAATTTCCACCCGGACAATGTCCCCTCGATTGAGCTGCTGCGCTGAAATAAAACAAAACCCTTCCGCGCTCACGTCTTTGCTCACGCCGTCGTATTTCTCGGATAAAATTTTTTCTTCGCCGTCCACGACGATCTGATATTTGATCTGGGTCTTAAAATCATAAATGATCCGGCAATTGACCGGCAGCTTAGAGCCGAAGCGCTCGTGTTTTCTTCGTTCATCGCCTTTTTTCATAAAATTCTTCCTTTCATGAAAGTTTTTGAAAGAATTCTTTTAACAGATGCCCGTCTTTTTGCCCTGGCGCTCTCTCCACTCCGCTTGCGACATCGATCGCGTAAGGAGAAGCCACCTGGATCGCCTCGAGAACATTCTGCGGATTTAACCCGCCGGATAAAATAAACGGCTTTTTTATTTTTATGCCGCTCAAAAGATGCCAGTTGAAAGTTTTCCCTGTCCCGCCCAAGGCATCCTCCTGATACGTATCAAAAAGGAACGCCGCCACGCTGTATTTATTCGGGCTGTTAAAATCAAAATCGTCCTTGACCCGGAACGCCTTGATCAGCTGATAGCCCCTGAACCGCCGGCAATACATCGGTGTCTCGTCCCCGTGGAATTGCAAAGTGCGGATCCCGCAAAAATTGATAATATCCTTAACCGCTCCCTCCCGCTGATTCACAAAGACGCCGACCGGAGTGACAAAAGGCGGCAGTTCTTCGATAATCTTTTTCGCTTTCGACGGAGAAATGTAGCGCGGGCTGTCCTTATAAAAAACAAACCCGAGCGCCGACGCGCCCAACTCTACGGAAAACAACGCATCATTACGGTTGGTAATACCGCAGATCTTTACTTTAACGACTTTAGCCATGCATCACTTCCTTAATTTTTCCCGCCATATCAGGAGTTTTCATAAATGTTTCGCCGATCAGGACCGCATGGGCGCCTAAATCTTTTAAAAGGTTAACCTCATTATGAGTTTTAATACCGCTTTCCGCGACAATAATTTTATCTTTAGGGATCTGCGGGATCAGCCGCTCGCTGACCTTGAGATCAATGTCAAACGTGGAAAGATCCCGGTTGTTGACCCCGATGATCTCCGCCCCCGCTTTCAAGGCCCTGGCCAATTCCCTCTCATCATGGACCTCGACCAAACAGTCCAGGTCCATAGCGTGCGCCACCTCCAGCAAATGCTTTAATTCCGCGTCGCTTAAGATCGCCACGATCAAAAGGACGGCACTGCTCCCACAGGAAAAAGTCTCAAAGATCTGCCCTTCGTGAATAATGAAATCTTTGGTAAGCACCGGCACGCTGTAATGCTCACTCACACTCGTAACGTACATCGGCTTCCCCAAAAAATATTTTTCTTCCGTCAAAACGGAAAGCGCCGCCGCACCCGCATCGACATAGATCTTGGCAAGTTTTAAGACATCGAAATCTTGCCGGAGCATCCCGCGGGACGGCGAGGCTCTTTTGATCTCCGCGATGAGATTCACCTGTCCAGGACGGGAGACGGCATTCTTGAACAAATGATAGCGGCTGAATTTCTCATGCTGCATTTTTTTCTTTAAAGTTTCAAAATATTCCGCCTTGCTTGCATTCTGTTCGCGTTTATGTGTCAGGATCTTTTCTAAAAAATTATCAGACATGGTTGGTATATTCTTTCAGCTGTTCCAGTTTCTCACCGGCCTGCCCGGAATCGATCGATTTTTCCGCCAGACGGATCCCCTTGTTGATGGTATCGACTTTTTCGGCGGTGTACAAGGCATAGGCGGCATTCAGGGCCACAATATCACGGTGGGCTCCCGCCATACCATCAAAAACTTGATTAATTATTCTGACGTTCGTCTTTAAATCCCCGCCCCGGATATCGGCGATGGAATACCGCTTCACCCCTAATTCCTGAGGATCAATATCATAGGACATGACGCTGCGCCCGTTGAATTCGCTGACAAAAGTTTTGCCGGTCACCGTGATCTCGTCAAGGCCATCGCTGCCGTGCACCACCAGGGCGCGCTTCAGTCCGAGATTTTTCAAGACATGGGCCATCGGCTCGATCAGATCCCGGCTGTAAACCCCCATCACCTGATGGGTCGCCTGCGCGGGATTGGTCAAGGGGCCCAAAATATTAAAGATCGTTTTGATCCCTAATTCTTTGCGCACCCCGGCGACATTTTTCATTGCCGGATGCAGCTTTTGGGCGAACAAGAACGCGATACCCACCTTGTCGAGACATTCGCTCACCTGCGCTTCTTCAATATTGAGATTCACCCCCAGCGCCTCTAAAACATCGGCGCTGCCGCATTGACTCGAGGCGGAACGGTTGCCGTGTTTGGCCACGATCACCCCCGCGCCGGCCACGACAAAGGCGCTCGCCGTCGATATATTAAACGTGTTCAGCTGGTCGCCGCCGGTCCCGCAGGTGTCCAGAACCACTTCGTGCTCGGTCTTGACCTCCCGGCAGAAATTGCGCATGATCTTGGCAGCGCCGGTGATCTCCTCGACCGTAGCGCCCTTCTCATTGAGGGCCAGAAGAAAATCCGCGATGTCTTCCTTCGCTGCCTGTCCCGACATAATGAGCTGCATGACCGCTTCGATTTCGTGCGGGTCCAGATTATCTTTGTGCTTTAATTTTTGGATATAGGCTTTCATGAACGTGCACCTTGACCGTCATTCCACGACCGCGGATACGGACGATAAAAAAATTACTTTAGCTTCAAAAAATTTTTTAAAATATCTTTTCCGGCGTTCGTTAAGATCGATTCGGGGTGGAATTGGACTCCCCACAGAGGGAATTGCTTATGCCGCACGCCCATGATCTCTTTGTCTTTAGTCCAGGCCGTAATCTCTAAACAATGGGGAAGCGTTTTTCGTTCGATGACCAAGGAATGATACCGGGTGGCTTCAAAAGGATTTTTAATACCTTTGAATAAATCGCGGCGATTATGTTGGATCAAGGACGTCTTGCCGTGCATGAGCCGTTTGGCGTGAATAATGTTCCCGCCGTAAGCGTAACCGATCGCCTGGTGCCCCAAGCATACGCCGAGGATAGGGATCTTTCCGGCGAGGTCCTGAATAATATCGACCGATATCCCGGCGTCTTCCGGGCGGCCGGGTCCGGGAGAAATCACGATGCGGCCGGGTTTTAATTTCTTGATCTGCGCCAGGCTGAGGGCGTCGTTGCGATAGACCACGACCCGGGCCTTGAGTTCTCCGAAATACTGAACCAGGTTGTAGGTGAAGGAATCATAATTGTCAATGATGAGCAACATAATTAAATGTCACAAGTCGCATGTCACATGTCACATGTAATAACTGAAAAACAACTTGTGACCTGGTGACATTGTGGCTTTGTGACGTCCAATCTATTCTTTCTCCCGATATATCTTCGCCCCTAAACCTTTTAATTTTTCATCCATCTCTTCGTAACCGCGCTCCAGATGGTAAATGCGATGGATCTCGGTTTTCCCTTTCGCGGCCAACCCGGCAATGACCAGGGCCGCCGAGGCCCGCAGGTCCGAGGCCATGACCGGCGCGCCGTGGA
>MHGP01000017.1:73580-77453 GCA_001805615.1 Omnitrophica WOR_2 bacterium RIFCSPHIGHO2_02_FULL_48_11 | reverse complement strand
CGCCACGTTCAAAATGCACGTATTGATAATTTTAGAATTGGTATGCTCCACGATCGCTTTTACACGGCCAGTGACCATGTGAAAGCGATCGTGGAGCATACCAATTCTAAAATTATCAATACGTGCATTTTGAACGTGGCGGAGGCGCCGGCCGAAGCCCTGGAGCGTTATAAGAATGAAAGTTCTTTTCCGGTCGCTCCGGACGTCGATAAGATCAAGGAAATGGGATATAAGGCTGTGGCGACGGACCTCTTGGGGGTGGACAATTATGTGCGCCATAATTCAGAAAAATTGACCCGTGCCCTTATTAAGGTTATTGAAACCCATCGGGTGATAAAAAGGTAAATTCGGTTGTTGAAAGTTGCCAGAATGCCCAAAATTGAAAAAGAATTAGTCGTCATGAATCCGCAAGGATTACACGCCCGTCCGGCGGCCATATTTGTCCAAATTGCTTCCAAGTACGATTCGGCGATCACGGTGCAGAAGGGCAATGAGAAAGTCAATGGAAAATCCATCATGGGGATTTTGATGCTGGGGGCTCAGCAAAAAAGCAAGATCATCCTGGTTGTCGAAGGCGACGATGCCGAAGTGGCTCTGAATGAACTAGCGGAGTTTTTAAGCAAAAATGAATAATCCTGAAGAAATAGTTTTGAAAGGAGTTCCTGCCGCCCCGGGGATTGCGATGGGGGCAGCTTTTATTTTGGATAAGCAGGAATTCATTGTGCCGCCGCGTGCCATCATGGAGAATGAAGTGCCGATTGAGATTGCCCGTTTTGAAGAGGCCTTGATCAAAACCCGCGAGGAAATTTCCAGTATTCAGAAAAAAATCGGTGTGGATTTGGGTGACCAGCACGAGCGGATTTTTGACGCGCATCTACTTGTTTTGGAAGACCGTACGTTGATCGAAGAGGTGATCAAACGCATCAAAAAGGAAAAATTGTCCGCCGAATATGTTTTTTCAAAGGTTCTGCAAAAATACGTCAAGGTGTTCTCGAACATTGAGGATGAATATCTGCGCGAACGAACCAGCGATGTCAATGATATCGGCCGGCGGATCCTTAAGAATCTGATGGATGAATCCAAACTTCACGAACTGGAAAATATTACTGAGCAGTTGATTATTGTGGCGCATGACTTGTCTCCGTCAGATACGGCGAGTATGTATAACAAAAATATCATTGCCTTTATTACCGATATTGGGGGGCGAACCTCCCACACGGCCATTATGGCGAAATCGTTGGGTGTCCCGGCGGTGGTCGGTTTAAAAGATGCGACGCTGCATATCTTCAATCAAGATTATATTATTGTCGATGGACGTATGGGTTTGGTGATCGTTCATCCCACCCAAGAAACACGCGACCTTTATGTTAAAGAGAAGGGCCGTATTATCGCTTTGCAGGATCGTTTTGATGATATCAAGGATCTGCCGGCGGAAACGACCGATGGTCACCGGGTGAGTATTATGGCAAATTTAGAAATCCCCGAAGAGATCCCGATGATCTTAAAACGCGGGGCCCAGGGGATCGGGTTGTATCGCACGGAATATTTTTATATGAACCGGGTTGATTTACCGTCGGAAGAAGAACAATTTGAGGCCTATAAACTTGTGGCGGAAGCCATTGCCCCCAACGTGGTCACGATTCGCAGCCTTGACTTGGGCGGGGATAAATTTATTTCCAGCCTGCAGATCCCGCGGGATATGTCACCTTTTTTGGGATGCCGGGCGATCCGATTTTGTCTGGCACGGCCGGATATTTTTAAAACCCAGCTGCGGGCGATTTTGCGGGCTTCCGCGCACGGTAAAATCCAGCTGATGTACCCCATGATTTCGGGGGTGGGAGAGTTGCAACAGGCCAACATTATTTTAGAAGAAGTCAAAAGCAGCCTGCGCAAAGAAGGCATCCCTTTTGATGAAGATATTCCGGTCGGGATCATGGTGGAAGTTCCTTCGGCAGCTTTGATGGCAGATGTGTTAGCGAAACAATCCGGCTTTTTCAGCATTGGAACCAATGATTTGATCCAATATACCCTGGCCGTAGACCGCGGGAATGAAAAAACCGCGCATCTTTATGAGCCGGCGCATCCGGCGATTTTAAGGTTGATCAAGTCGATCATTGAGGCCGGGCATAAGGAAAAGATCCATGTTGGGTTGTGCGGAGAGATGTCCAGCGAGCCGGTTTTAGCGCTGCTGCTTTTAGGTTTGGGGCTGGATGAGTTCAGTATGTCTCCGATGAATATGCTGCAGATTAAAAAATTGATCCGCAGTGTCAGTTTTAAGGATGCGCAGGAATTGGCGCACAAAGCTCTCTCTTTATCGACGGGAGAAGAAGTCGAAGACCTGAGTATGTCCCGCTTGCGCGAGTTAGCCCCGCATGTGCTGGCTTCGGATGAAAATCACTGAGTATCGTTAGAAAAATATTCTTATGAAAGTCCTCATTTTAGCAGCAGGTTATGGTACGCGGCTTTATCCGCTGGTCACCGACACTCCCAAGTCGCTTTTGGACGTGCAAGGGCAGCCCTTGATCAATTATATCGTCCGCCGGGTCGAAAAACTGTCCGGACTGAATGAAATTTTGGTCGTGACCAATAATAAATTTTTTAAAGTTTTTCAAAATTGGGCCGCGGCCCAGACGCAATGCCCGGTCAAAATTAAAATCATCAATGACGAGACCAAATCTCCCGATGACCGCCTAGGATCCGTGGGAGATATCCATTTTGTGATCCAACAGGGATCTTTAAAAGAAGATTTGCTGGTGGTGGGCGGAGACAATCTTTTTACGGATGATTTAAGTCAGTATTTTGCCTTTGCCCATAAGAAATCACCGGGCATTACCATCGGGATTTACGACATCCATGACCGTAAAGAGGCAAGAAAATTTGGTGTTGTCGATATCGATAATTATGGTAGAATTACTTCTTTCGAAGAGAAGCCAGAGGCGCCCCGTTCGAGCTTAATCGCCATGTGCGTGTATTATTTCCCCCAGGCAACGGTCGGCCTCGTGGCAGAGTATTTGAAGGAATCCATCAAAGCGGATAAAGCCGGCGATTATATCAAGTGGCTGTGCAGTAAAAAAGAAGTTTATGGGTTTGCCTTCCATGGAAAATGGTACGATATCGGCAGTATTGAGTCGTACCGGGAAGCACAAGAAAAATTTATAGCATAAATCGTTAACAGAAAGGTGAGTCAGATGAAAGGGAAATACGTTATTACATCCGAATCTGTCGGTAAAGGACATCCGGATAAGGTGTGCGATCAAATTTCAGATGCTGTTTTGGATGCTGTTTTAAAAGATGATCCCAGAGGACGGGTGGCCTGCGAAACTTTTATTTCGGCGGGTCTGGTCATCGTCGGCGGCGAAATTACGACAAAGACTTATATTGACGTGCATAGATTGGTGCGCCGTGTTTTGACCGATATCGGTTATACCCATCAGAAATACGGGTTCGATGCCAGCACGTGTGCCATTTTGAATGCCATTAACAGCCAATCGCCGGATATTTCACAGGGTGTCGATACCGGAGGCGCGGGCGATCAGGGGATCATGATCGGTTATGCGTGCGATGAAACACCGGAACTCATGCCGTTGCCGATCATGTTGGCGCATAAATTGGTGCAGCGCGTGGAAGAGGTCCGGAAAAAAGGGATCTTGGATTATCTCGGCCCGGATTGCAAAAGCCAAGTGACGGTCGAGTATGACAGCGGGAAACCGGTGCGTATCGATACGGTTGTCTTGGCCTGCCAGCATACCGAAAAAATATTGGATAAAACCGGCCAGCGTATCACCGAGGCCGCCAAAAAAGAAATGATCAAAACGATCGCGGATCCGATCGTCGGGAAACTTGCCGATAAGAACACGAAATATTTCGTCAATG
>MHGP01000017.1:47240-73560 GCA_001805615.1 Omnitrophica WOR_2 bacterium RIFCSPHIGHO2_02_FULL_48_11 | reverse complement strand
ATATGGCGCGCTATGTTGCTAAGAATATCGTTGCCGCCAAACTGGCTGGCAAATGCTGGATTCAGTTCGGTTATGCCATCGGCGTGGCTGAGCCCGTCAGTGTGGTGGTTGATACCTTTGGCACGGGCAAGGTTTCCGAACAGAAATTGACGGAATTGGTGCGTAAATATTTTGATTTAACTCCGCGGGGTATTGCCAAGGAGTTAAAATTAACGACACCTATTTATGAAAAAACCGCGTCCTATGGACATTTCGGTCGTATGGAATTTGAATGGGAAAGAACCGATAAAGCGGCTGAGTTGGCTGCTGCGGCAAGTGAAAACAAAAGTAAGTCAAAAGTCGCTGTTTAAGTAACAGCTTTAAATCATTTTTAGGAAAGGGACGTTTCATGGATTATGACGTGAAGGATAAATCTTTAGCCAAAAAAGGAAAATTGCGCATTGAATGGGCCGGGAAGGATATGCCGGTTCTCGCCTTGATCAATGATCGTTTCAGCAAAGAAAAACCGTTAAAGGGATTGCGCGTGAGCTGCTGTTTGCACGTCACGACCGAGACGGCGAACTTGATGCTGGTCTTAAAGGCCGGCGGCGCCCAGGTTAATTTGTGCGCTTCCAATCCTTTGTCCACTCAGGATGATGTGGCGGCTTCGCTCGTTCAAGATTACGGGATCTCCACGTTTGCCATTAAGGGAGAAGATACGAAGACCTACTACAAACATTTGAATTCTGTTTTGGACAGCAAGCCGAATTTGACCATGGATGACGGCGCGGATCTGGTTTCGGAGGTCCATTCCAAAAGAAAGAATTTGAACGAATATATTTTGGCAGGGACCGAGGAAACGACCACCGGCGTGGTCCGTTTGCGCAGTCTGGAAAAACAAGAATTGCTCATGTACCCGATCATTGCCGTCAACGATGCCATGACCAAACATTTTTTTGATAATCGTTACGGAACAGGCCAGTCGACGATGGATGGGGTCATCCGGGCGACGAATCGTTTGATTGCCGGTTCTTCCTTCGTGGTCTGCGGTTATGGCTGGTGCAGCCGCGGTTTGGCTTCCCGCGCTTCGGGCATGGGGGCGAAAGTGATCATCACGGAAGTTGATCCTTTGCGCGCTCTGGAAGCCAGCATGGACGGCTATCAGGTGATGCCGATCAAGGAAGCGGCTAAAGTAGGCGACATTTTTGTGACCGTTACCGGCAATGTTAATGTGATCCGGGCGGAACACATGCTGCTTATGAGAGAAGGGGCTATTTTAGCGAATTCCGGACACTTTGACGCTGAATTGGATCTGCCCGGCTTGAAAAAGATCAGCAAAGCCCGCCGGGTCATCCGGGATTTTGTGGAGGAGTTTACTTTGAAGAACGGCCGCAATATTTATATTTTAGGAGAAGGGCGCCTGGTCAACTTGGCCGCCGCCGAAGGACATCCTGCCTCAGTTATGGACATGAGTTTTGCCAATCAGGCTTTATCCGCCGAATACGTGGCAAAAAATCATAAAAAGTTACAGAAAAAAGTCTATCCTGTTCCGGAAAATATCGACCGCATGATCGCCAGCCTGAAACTTAAGGCCCTGGGCATCAAGATCGATACGCTCACCGCTGAACAAAAGAAATACCTCGCAAGCTGGGAAATCGGGACGTAATAGTTAAGAATTAAGATTGAAAAATGCAACCTGCCTGCCGGCAGGCAGGAATTACAGTATCGCGAGGGTGATTTTAGCTTTATAATCCCGCAGGGATACTGGATTTTGTATTTTCATTTTGGGTTTTTAATTTTTTAGAAAGGACCTTCGTATGGCACAAATTTATTATGACAAAGATGCGGATTTGAATGTGTTAAAAAATAAAAAGATCGCCATTGTCGGTTACGGCATCCAGGGTCGCGGCCAGGCGTTGAACCTGCGGGACAGCGGTTTACAAGTGATCGTCGGCCAAAGACCCGGCGGTCCGAACTATGAGCAGGCGATCAAAGACGGTTTTAAGCCGGTTGACGCGCAGACGGCGGCGAAAGAAGCGGATATCATTCAGCTGCTGAT
The DNA here is from genome assembly GCA_001805615.1 of Omnitrophica WOR_2 bacterium RIFCSPHIGHO2_02_FULL_48_11. GTDB lineage: Bacteria > Omnitrophota > Gorgyraeia > Zapsychrales > GWA2-47-8 > 2-02-FULL-48-11. The sequence continues at coordinate 71,522 of MHGP01000017.1, read as the reverse complement.
CCAGGACCATTTGCAGGCGGAAGTTTATAAAAAGGATATCAAAAAATATTTGAAAAAAGGAAAGTCCTTGGTTTTTTCGCATGGATTTAACATTCATTTTAAGCAGATTGTTCCGCCGAAAGATGTGGATGTCTGGATGATCGCTCCGAAAGGTCCGGGGTCTTTGGTCCGCCGGCAGTTTGAAGAAGGCAAAGGTGTCCCTTCGCTCGTGGCGATCCATCAGGATGCCTCAGGGCATGCGTTGCAGGAGGCGTTGGCCTACGCCAAAGGCATCGGCGGCACGCGCGGGGGAGTTTTTCAAACAACTTTTAAAGAAGAAACCGAGACCGATCTTTTCGGGGAACAAGCGGTCCTCTGCGGCGGCACCAGCGAACTTATTAAAGCCGGTTTTGATACCCTGGTTGAGGCGGGTTATGCGCCGGAGATGGCGTACTTCGAATGCCTGCATGAAGTCAAATTGATCGTGGACTTGATTTATGAAACAGGGATTCAGGGGATGCGTAAACGCGTTTCGGATACCGCCGAGTACGGCGATTATACGCGCGGCCCGCGGATTATTAATCAGCGCACCCGCAAGGAAATGCAGAAAATATTAAAGGAAATTCAATCCGGTAAATTCGCCCGCGAATGGATCCGGGAAAATAAGAACGGCCGGCCGAATTTCAATAAATACCGTGAAGACGGCGACAAGCATCCGGTTGAAAAGATCGGAAAAGAATTGCGGGCCATGATGCCGTGGATGAAGAAGTAAGGAAGGGCACCACGTCACCACGACACCAGGTCACCAGCAAAGTCTAAAGGCTTTTCGGGTGACTTGGTGACGGGTGACACGATGACATTTTTATGAATAATAACAAAGTCTTAATTTTTGATACCACTTTGCGCGATGGGGAACAAGCCCCGGGCGCCAGCATGAACGAGAACGAAAAGCTGGAGATCGCCTTTGCCTTGGAACGTTTGGGCGTGGACATTATCGAGGCAGGATTTCCCGTCAGCTCAAAGGGCGATTTTGACTCGGTGCGCAATGTGGCCAAGCATATCAAGGGCTCGATTGTCTGCGGGTTGGCGCGTTCGATCCAAAAAGACATCGACGCCGCCGCTCTGGCCTTGCAGCCGGCGCAGCGCGGGCGCATCCATGTTTTTTTGGCGACTTCCAAAATCCATTTGGAACATAAATTCAAAAAGACCCCGGATGAAATCTTGCAGATGGCGGTGAGTGCGGTGAAATATGCCCGCGATAAAATGGATGATATTGAATTTTCTCCGGAAGATGCTTCGCGTAGTGAAAAAGATTTTTTGTACCGCGTGATCGAGGCCGTTATTAACGTCGGGGCGACCACGGTCAATATCCCTGATACCGTCGGGTACAGCACACCGGCGGAGTATGGGCAATTGATCACGGATATCAAAAATAATGTCCCCAACATCAACAAGGCGATCATCTCGGTCCACTGCCATGATGATTTGGGAATGGCCGTGGCCAATTCGTTGGCGGCTATCAAAAACGGGGCGCGCCAAGCCGAATGTACGATCAACGGTGTCGGCGAGCGGGCCGGCAATGCTTCGATGGAAGAAATTGTCATGGCCTTAAAAACCCGCGCAGATTTTTACGGGTGCACGACGGGAATTAAGACGCAGGAGATCTGCCGGGTCTCGCGCTTGGTCAGCAAGGCCACTGGTTTTCTTGTCCCTCCCAATAAGGCTATCGTCGGAGGCAATGCGTTCCGTCATGAGTCAGGGATCCATCAGGACGGGATGCTCAAAGAGCGCTCGACGTATGAGATCATGCGCCCGGAAGATGTGGGATTTGTCGGGACAGGTTTGGTTTTAGGAAAACATTCCGGACGGCACGCCTTCAAGGACCGTTTAAAAAATTTAGGGGTCGAATTGTCGGAAGAGGCCTTGGAAAAGGCCTTTGAACGTTTTAAGGCCATTGCCGACAAAAAAAAACACGTCTTTGATGAAGATTTATTGGCCATCGTTGAGGATGAAGGCAAGTTGGGGAAAAACGCCTGGAGTTTGGTGAGTTTAACCACCACCAGCGGCACCAACCGGATCCCGAAGGTCAATGTCGCCCTGAAGTCGGCCAAGGGAAAAACGTATAAAAGAAACTCGACGGGCGACGGCCCTATCGACGCCTGTTACAAAGCCATTGACAGCATCACCAAGCTGAAAGGTGAGTTGTTGGAATATTCCATTCAGTCGGTGACTCACGGAAAAGACGCGTTGGGGGAAGTCACGGTTAAAGTAAAAATTAAAGACAAAAGCGTTATCTCCCACGGAACCAGCACGGACATTATTGTGGCTTCGGCGCAAGCGTACATTAATGCGGTGAATAAAATTTTGTCCCAAGGTCACAATGTCACCAAGTCACCAGAAAAGTCTTAAAACTATTGGTGGCCTAGTGTCTTTGTGACGTGGTGACCTTTCTTATGTCCAAACACAAATCCATCTACGGCATCATCGGTTATCCTGTCCATCACAGCCTTTCCCCTCTCCTGCACAACACGGCTTTTCAGGCCCTGGCGGTCAACGCCGAATATAAACTTTTTCCTCTGCGGGAAGAAGAGTTGAGCAATTTTTTTGCGGAATTGCATGAGAAAAAAAACCATATTTTCGGCCTTAACGTCACGGTCCCGTACAAAGAGACGGTCGTGTCGTATATGGATCACATGAGTCCTTTTGCTCTAAAAGTCGGTGCGGTCAATACCATCGTCATCTCCGAAGACCGTAAGCTGACGGGTTTTAATACCGACGGGCCGGGATTTTTGACCCATTTGACGGAATTAAAGTTCGATACACGCGGAAAACGCATCGCCATTCTGGGGGCAGGCGGAACGGCCCGGGCGATCGTGGCGGTTTTGTGTCTTATCCAGGAACGGCCGGAGCGCATTAAAATTTATAATCGTTCACGCGAAAATCTCAACCAGTTGATCTCGGATTTGGGGCACAGGATCGATGTCAGCATTGTGGAGCCGGTGGACACCGTGGATGATCTGAATATTGAATTAGCCGACCTCTTGGTCAATACCACTCCCGTCGGCATGCAGGCGACGGACCTGCCGCTGGTCGACGCCGGCCATTTGCACAGCAATATGCTGGTGTATGATGTGATCTATAATCCGGAAGAGACAAAATTGCTGCACATGGCCAAAACAAAAGGCGCCAAGGCAGCCAATGGATTGGGAATGCTTTTTTATCAGGGGATCCTCGCTTTTCAGCATTGGGCCGGCACGGAATTGGAACCGGCCGTTAAATCAAAAATGCGTGAGAGCCTAAGGAAAGGAATCCAGAAATGATGACGGGAGACTTTTCTCTGCTGAGCAGTCTTTTTATTTTTTGCTTTGGAGCGATCGTTGGCAGTTTTTTAAATGTGTGCATTGTCCGCCTGCCGCACGAGAAGTCCATTGTTTTTCCGGGGTCGCATTGCGTTCACTGCCAGAAGGCCATTCCCTGGCATGATAATATTCCGCTCATCAGTTATTGGATCTTGGGACAAAGCTGTCGTTTTTGTAAAAAAAAGATCTCCCCGCGATATTTTATCGTTGAGCTGGTGACGGCGATTTTGTTCGTTCTGTTCTTTCTTTACTTTGGACTGAATGGGGTCTTTGCGGCGAATCTTGTTCTGCTCTGCGGGCTGATCGTGGCGACCTTTGTGGATTTTGAGCACCGGATTATTCCTGACGAGATCAGCGTCGGAGGGATGTTCGTCGGGTTGTTGTTAAGCCTGGCGATCCCGCAATTGCATCAATCTTCTTTCGAAAATCTTATCTTTGGACGCTTGCTGATGAAAATTGTGGTAGGACTCTGTGCCTTGGGACTGGGCGTGGATTTTATCATCAAAAAGGCAAAGCTGGAAAAAGAAGATGCGATATTTTTAACGATCTTAGGGATTCTGGTCGGAACGGAACTGCTGATCGAATGGCTCATCGTGCAGGTGGGAGTTCCCCCGGTGATGTCGAAATATTTATTGAGCCTGGATGCTTCTTTGCTCGGGCTGCTGGTCGGCGGCGGATCGATTTATGCCATGGGATTGCTGGGGGATTTTCTTTTTAAAAAGGAATCGATGGGCGGCGGGGATGTAAAATTGCTCGCGATGATCGGCACGTTTCTCGGTTGGCAGTTGACGTTGCTCTCGTTCTTTGTCGCGCCGTTTTTTGGGGCGGTCTATGGCGTGATTGAAAAGATCCGCACCAAAGACAGTGCCATTGCCTACGGTCCGTTCTTGGCGATGGGAGCATTGATCTGTCTTTTTTGGGGAGAAAAAATCATTCAATGGATCTTAGGAGGGCAGGGGTTTAACCTTAACTTCTGATATATAATACTAATACTTATATAAATTTATACCCAGTTGCGAAACTGGGTATTTTTTTGTCCTGAGCCTTTGTTTGACAGGCCATACCCCGTGTGTTAAAATCGCCTAACACTTATCGCGGCAAAAAAATTCGTTGAGGAATTTTATGATCAAGAATATTGTTTTGATAGGGTTTATGGGCGCAGGTAAGTCTGTGGCGGCTAAGGAGTTAGCGAAACGTCTCAAACGGGAATTTTTTTCAACCGACGCTTTGCTGGAAAAAAAAGAGGGCCGTCCCATCGCTGAGATCTTTCAAGCTTCCGGGGAAGCCTATTTTCGCAAGATTGAAAGCGCAGTGGTCAAGGAGCTTGCGGCGCGCGAAGGCATCATCGTGGATTGCGGGGGAGGTGTTTTTTTAAACCCTGAAAACAGCGCTCACTTAAAGAAAACAGGAACCGTTTTTTATCTTTTCGCCACGTCGGAAGTTCTGCACGAGCGGACCAAGGCGCATGGCCATCGGCCGCTGCTTAAGGTGGCTGACCCGCTCGCGAAAATCAAAGAATTGTTGAAATCCCGGGAACCTTTTTATAAGCAGGCGGATCATCAGATCGATACCTCCGGCAAAACTAACGCGCAGGTCTGTGCTGAGATCTTGGAGATTTTAAAAAATGAATGAGATTGACGCTTTACTAATTTTGAATGCTATCCCCGGCCTGGGACCGAATCGTCTTAAGAAATTATTGCAACAGTTTGGTTCGGCAGGGAAAATTTTTACCTCCGGTGTGCGCGAGCTGACCGCGGAGGGTGTCATTTCAGCGGGCGTTGCCGAAAATATTCTATCGTTTGCCAAAGAGGATTATTTGCGGCAGGAATACGTCTTATTAAAAAAACATAACGTTAAAATTGTCACGCACAGCGAGGGAGATTACCCCAAAAATCTCAAAGAGATCCCTGGGGCACCGCTGGTGCTTTATGTCAAAGGTGTTTTGAAACCGGAACAGATTTTGGCGGTGGGGATGGTGGGATCGCGCCAAGCTTCGGTTTATGGATCCTCGACCGCGGAAAAATTTGCCACGGAATTGAGCGAGCTGGGGATCACGATTGTCTCCGGGTTGGCTAAAGGAATTGACACCGCCGCGCACCGCGGGGCGCTCAGGGCCAAGGGAGCAACCTTAGCGGTCTTAGGCTGCGGGCTTGCCCAAATCTATCCCAAAGAAAATATCCGTCTGGCGGAGGAGATCATCGTGCGCGGCGCGCTCATTTCAGAATTTGGCATGACGATGCCGCCCTTGGCGCAAAATTTTCCGCAGCGCAACCGTATCATCAGCGGCCTTTCGCTGGGGATCATTGTCGTTGAGGCATCCGCCAAAAGCGGGGCGCTCATCACCAGCAATTTTGCTCTCGAGCAAGGCAGAGAAGTTTTTGCCGTTCCCGGGAAAATCGATAACCCCAACGCCATAGGCGTGAATAATCTCATCAAGCAAGGGGCCAAGTTGGTGAGCGGGGTTCAGGATGTTCTGGAAGAATTGGCCCCGCAATTGAAATTATTTTTGTCCGAAAATAAAAATTCCGTACCGCAGGAACACGCCGCGCCGGCCGTTCCGTTAACCGAACAGGAAAAGACGATCTACGATCACCTGACCGGTATCCCGGCGCACGTCGATCAGATCGCAGAGCAGTGCGGGCATTCCATGCGGCAGATCATGTCGATTTTATTGCAGTTGGAACTTAAAGGTCTGGTGAAACAATTGCCAGGGAAACTTTTTATCCGCTAGCTCAACTACAGGAGTACATTTGTTATGGTTAAGCCGCTTGTCATCGTCGAGTCACCTACTAAAGTTAAAACCATTGATAAAATTTTGGGCGGGAAATATAAGGTCATGTCCTCCATGGGGCATTTGATCGATCTGCCGAAATCGACCCTGGGGGTTGACCTGGAGAACGAGTTCGGTCCTAAATTCGTGGTGGTGCGGGCCAAACAAAAAATTTTGACGCAGTTAAAAAAGGAAGCCAAAAATAAAAAAGAGATTTATATCGCCACCGATCCTGACCGGGAGGGGGAGGCCATCGGCTGGAATCTGGCGAATCATTTAGGCGAAGATAAAAAATATTACCGCGTGACGTTTCAAGAGATCACCAAAGAGGCGGTCCTCAAGGCGTTTTCCCAGCCGCGCGAGTTTGATGCGCTAAAGGTCAACGCCCAAGTCGCCCGGCGGGTCTTGGACCGGGTCGTGGGATATCAGATCAGTCCTATCCTCTGGAAAAAGGTCGGATCGCGTTTAAGCGCCGGACGGGTCCAGTCAGTGGCCTTGCGTTTGATCGTCGAGCGGGAACGGGCCATTCAGAATTTTATTCCGCAGGAATATTGGCAAATTGTGGCGGATCTGCAAAAAACGGGTTACACCGATCTGCTGACGGCGAACCTGGAAAAGATCAAAGGGGAAAAGTTTGAACTGAAGAGTAAAGACGAGACCGATCAGGTTGTCGGGCAGATCAATAAGGAAAAATTTGTTGTTTCGGATGTCACGCAAAAGGAAGTGAAGCGTAATCCCTTGCCGCCGTTCATCACCAGCACCCTCCAGCAGGAATCCTTCAATAAATTAGGGTTCAACGCTAACCGAACTATGATGCTGGCCCAGCAGCTTTATGAAGGGATCGATATGGGCGACGGCGAGACCACGGGTCTTATCACGTATATGCGTACCGATTCGGTGAACATTTCTGAAGAGGCGCTCGCGAAGGTCCGGCAGTTTATTCAGAAAAATTACGGCAAGGACTATCTTCCTGAGAAACCCAACAAATACAAATCTAAAAAATCGGCGCAGGAAGCGCATGAGGCGATCCGCCCGAGCGATGTTTTGCTGCAGCCGAAGGATATAGCAAAATATTTGGATCCGGATCAGGCCAAACTTTACGAACTCATTTGGAACCGTTTTGTCGCTTGCCAGATGGTGCCGGCGGCTTATCAGCAGCGCAAGATCGAGATCACGGCCGGCATTTTTCAGCTCGGCGCGTCCGGTTCGCACCTGCTCTTTGACGGCTACTTAAAACTTTACCGTGACGGTGAGGAAGAAGAAACCAAGCAGGACCTTTCGCATTATACCAAAGACGATGCCTTGAATTTGCTCGAGGTGAAACCCACGCAGCATTTTACCAAGCCTCCGGCCCGTTATTCAGACGCCACCCTGGTCAAGGCTTTGGAAGAAGACGGTATCGGCCGGCCCAGCACCTATGCCGCGATCATTTATACGCTGGTGTACCGCAATTATGCCGTACGGGAACGCGGGTATTTTACGGCCACGGAATTGGGGCTGAAGGTCTGTGATTTGCTGGTGGAATATTTCCCCAAAATTATGGACGTGGGTTTTACCGCGAAGATGGAAGAGAATTTGGATCTGATCGAAGAAGGAAATTTGGAATATGCTCAGCTTTTAAAAGATTTCTATGTCCCGTTCAAAGAAGAGCTGGACTACGCCATGCAGAACATGGAAAAGACCCAAAACTTTATCGACAAACATTGCCCGGAGTGCGGCCGTCAGATGGTGATCAAATGGGGGCGCCGCGGCAAATTTTTGAGTTGTTCCGGGTTTCCGGAATGCAAGTTCGCGCAGCCTTTTCTCTCCGGGGTCAAATGTCCGCAGCCCGGGTGTGAGGGGGAGCTGGTGCAGCGGCGGTCACCGCGGGGGGCTTTTTACGGCTGCAGCAAGTTTCCGGAGTGCCGGTATATCACCCAAAAACTGCCTGAATAATTTTTTAAAACTTACTTATGAATCGGCATTTAGAAAAATTTTTATCGTATTTAGAGATTGAGAAGAATTATTCGACCCACACGATCCTCAATTACCGGATCGATCTGGAAGAATTTCATAAGGCCAACGCCGATCTGCCGATCGACAAGGTGGATTATTTGCAGTTAAGGAAATATTTAGCGTTCATGCGCAATCGCAACCTTAAGCCGCGCACCATGGCCCGCAAAATTTCTACCTTGCGGAGTTTTTTCAAATTTTTGCAGCGGGAAGGGTTCATCAAAGAAAATCCGGCGGTTCTATTGATGACACCCAAGCTGGATAAACGGCTGCCGCATTTTTTAAGCGAGCAAGAAGTGGCTTCCTTGATCGAGTGCCCTAAGCTCGAGGAAGTGGCGGGGCCGCGGGACCGGGCGATCTTGGAAACCTTGTACAGTGCGGGGCTGCGGGTCAGTGAACTGGTGGGCTTGAATGTTGAACACGTTGATTTTATCAGCAACCTCGTCCGCGTGATGGGCAAGGGCAAGAAAGAAAGATTGGTGCCGATCGGTAATACGGCGCTGCAGGCCATTAAAGACTATCTTGATCACCGCCGGCATAAATCCAATGTGGTTTTTTTGAATAAAAACGGGACGCGGATCACGGACCGGAGCATCCGCAATATTATCAATAAGTATATTACGCAAACGAGCCTTAAGATGAGCGTCTCGCCGCATATGTTCCGGCATTCGTTCGCCACGCATTTGCTGAATCGCGGAGCAGATCTGCGTTCGGTGCAGGAACTTTTGGGGCATGTGAATCTTTCCACAACGCAGATTTATACGCACGTGACCACGGAACGTTTGAAAAGTGTTTATGACAAGGCTCATCCGCGGGCGTAAAAACAAGTCACAATGTCACAAGGTCACAGAGTCAAACGTTTTTTAAATCTATAGTAACATGTGACTTTGTGTCTTTGTGACGTTGTAACATTTGAAATTATGTTTATCCTCTACAATTTATTATTTTTTATCGGCTTTATCCTTTATTTTCCTTTTCTTTGGCTGAAAGGAAAAGTGCATGGTGATTTTTTAACACGCTTCGGGTGGTGGCCGGCAGCCTTAAGCGCCGACCTCCAAGCCAAAGAAAATATTTGGATCCATGCGGTCAGTGTCGGAGAAATTCTGGCGGTCCAGGGATTTATCGCTCAATTGAAAGAGCGGTACCCGCGGCACAGGATCGTTCTTTCCACCGTGACCACGACCGGATATCAATTGGCCGGTTCGAAATTCAAAGATATTAAGATCATTTTTACTCCTTTGGATTTCAATTTTGCGGCGGAGCAGTATGTGCGCCGGATCAGGCCTAAAATTTATATCAATGCCGAAACCGAGATCTGGCCGAATCTTTTTAGGGCCCTGCAGCGAGCCGGCGTTCCCATTGTTGTGGTGAACGGCCGCATCTCCGATAAATCTTTGGGCGGATACCGGGCCATAAAATTTTTTATTAAAAAAATCCTTAGCTGGGTGAATATTTTTTGTATGCAAAATCAAGAGGCTGCCGACCGGATCATTGAGCTGGGCGCTTTGCCGGCGAAAGTCCGGGTGATCGGCAATATGAAATTTGATGATGTTTTGCAACCCAAAATTCTTGCCCCGCAGGATCTGGGGTTGCCGGGCGGCGCGTGGCTTTGGGTCGCCGGAAGCACGCATCCCGGTGAGGAGGAAATTGTCCTTGATGTTTTGCGATCGCTATCCCGCGAATTTCAACAGCTGCGCCTGGTGATCGCGCCGCGCCATGTCGAACGCACGGACGATGTCCTGAATGTGGTGAGGCAAAAAGGTTTTAGCCCATTAAAGTTTTCGCAGCTTACTCAAGCTCCGTGGGAGCCGAACCGTGTCCTGGTGGTGGATACGATCGGGCAGCTGCGGTCTTTATACGGCCTTGCGGAAGTTGTTTTTGTGGGAAAAAGTCTCACGGCCCAGGGCGGACAGAATATTATTGAGCCGGCGTTTTTCGGTAAGCCTGTTATTGTCGGGCCGAATATGCAAAATTTTCAGGATATCACCGAATTGTTTAAAAAAGCCGGGGCCATCCTGCAGGTGAAGGACGCCGAGAATTTAAAATATGAATTGGAGCGATTGCTCAATGACCCGGGCCGCCGCAAGTTGATGGGGACAGCGGCCCGAGAGGTGGTCCAGAAGAGTCAGGGCGCCACCGCCCGGACCATGAATGTGGTCGGCGAAATTTTAAAAGTTTGATCTAAAGATGAGAAAATATTTCTACAGTCTGATGACCGACCGGATCCATACGCCGGTCGCTAAGGCCATCCAGGGCGTGCTTTGGCTTTTTTCTATTTTGTATGGTGTTGTTGTCCGTGCCCTGGTGTTGATTTATAAATTCCGTCTTGCGCCAAGTTGCCGTTTGGGTAAGCCGGTCATCAGCATCGGCAATATCACGTTGGGCGGGGTGGGAAAGACGCCGTTGGTTGAATGCGTGGTCCGTTTTCTGAAAGACAAAGGTTTAGAACCGGTGGTCTTGATCCGGGGCTACGGGGCGGATAAACAGGTGGGCAGCGATGAAGCAAAGTTGCTGGAAGAATCTTTGCCCGGGATCCCGGTTTTGGTGGGGGCGAATCGCGTGAAGAACGCCCGGGATTTTTTGACCCGTAATGCGGCGGATGTCTTTGTGCTGGATGACGGGTTTCAGCATTGGCGGCTCCGGCGGGATTTGGACATTGTGGCGATCAACGCAACGAATCCTTTCGGTAACCGGCATTTGCTGCCGCGGGGGATATTGCGGGAACCTTTGAGCGCTCTGCGGCGGGCGGATATTTTTGTTTTGACCAAGACCGAAATCGATTCCTACCTGGTGGAACTGGCCAAGAGCAAATTAAAGATCCTTCATCCCGCCGCTTTGATCGTGAAGACGGTCCATCAGCCGCTGCATTTTACGGCCTTGACTAATTCCAAAACAATTTTTGATTTGCTTTCCCTCAAAGGCAAAACGGTTTGTGCGCTTTGCAGTATCGGTGATCCGGATTCTTTTGTAAAAATGTTGTCCGGGCTCGACCTTGAGGTGAGGCACAGTTTTTCTTTTTTGGATCATCATGTGTATACGCAGAAAGATATTCAAGGCGTCATGGATTTTTGCCGGGCCCAGCAGGTGGGGACACTCGTGACCACTGAAAAGGACGCGGTCAAATTAAGGCAGTTCGCGGGGTCGTTCGACAATTCCATCAGTGTGTTCGTTCTAAAGATTCAAATCGATATTGTTGACGGGAAGGAAGATTTTTTAAAGCGCCTTTTAAAGGCAGGCCGGGTTTAATATGGAAATTTTTTATTATCTTATTTTGAGAACGTTCGGATTTCTGGTGCGACTTCTGCCGGTCAATGCCGCGTTGGCTTTGGGACGCCTGATGGGGATGATCGTTTACTATTTTGATATCCGGCATAAACGGATCGTCTCTTCCAATTTGAAAGTGGCCTTTGCCAAGAGCAAGGGGCCCAATGAAATCAAGCAGGTCACTAAGCAATTTTTTCAGAATTACGGTCAGAATCTGATTGAATTCTTTCGACTGCCGCTGATGAATCGTGAAAAGTTTGCTCAACTGATCCGCGTGGAGGGAAAAGAGCATGTGACGGCGGCGCTGCAAAAGAAAAAAGGCGTGATCCTTTTAGCGATGCATTTTGGGAGCTGGGAATTGGCCAGCCTCTCGTGCGCGATGATGGAGCAGCCGTACAAAGTGATCGTTAATCCGCAGAAACGTTATTCAAAGCTGGATGATCTTTTAAACAGTTACCGTTCGTGCAACGGGAACATCGTGCTGTCGCGCGGCCTGGGAACGCGCGAAATGATCAAGAGTCTGCAGAACAATGAGATTATAGGCCTAGTCGTGGATCAGGGAGGCAGGGACGGTGTCTTGGTGCCGTTTTTTGAACGTCAGGCGTCGATGTCGGTCGGGGCGATCCGCTTGGGATTAAAATTTGATGTTCCGATTTGCTTTTCGATTATCATCCGTGACAAAGGATCGTATCACCGTTTGGTAATCCATCCGGCGTTGGAATTAGAGAACACCGGCAATGTCGAGCCGGACATCGTGGCGAATTTGAAAAAGATCGTCGTAATTATGGAGACCTATATCAAGCAATATCCGGCGGAATATATGTGGTTTTATAAGATCTGGAAATATTCCAAAGAATCAACGGTGGTTATCCTTGACGATGGGCGTACCGGGCATTTGCGCCAATCCCAGGCAGTTGCGGCGACCATCGAAAAAGCCCTGGTGGACCGGGGCATCCAATTCACCACAGCCACCGTGAAAATTGTTTTTAGAAATAAGCTGTTGGGGCGTTTGATGTCGTTTTTTAGTTGCCTGGCCAATGCCTTTATTCTTCAGGGCCGCATGGAACTGTTGAAATTTTTTTTGACAGAAGAGTCGTTTAAGGGAGTTATATCGCTTAAGGCGGATTTTATTGTTTCCTGCGGGTCGGCGCTGGCCGGGGTCAATTATTTCTTGTCAACCGATCAGCAGGCCAAAAGTGTCGTCATCTTAAAGCCGGGACTGTTGAGCTTTAACCGCTTTGATCTGGTGATCCTGCCGCAGCATGACCAGCCGCGGAAGATTGCTGAAGACAGCCCGATCATCATCACCAAGGGCGCTCCTAATTTGATCACACCGGAATATCTCGCCCAGCAGAGCGAACTGTTGTTAAAACGGTTTTCGCACCTCAAATTTACCCAACGTTTGAAGATCGGCATTCTGCTCGGCGGGGATACGAAAGAATACATTCTCAGCGAAAAACAAGTCAAGATGATTGTTAATCAGCTGAAAGAAGTCGCGGAGCAGACCAACGCGGATCTGCTGATCACCACGTCTCGGCGGACGTCGGCGGTAGTCGAGAATTTGTTGCTGCGGGAGATCAAAAAACATCCGCGCTGCCAATTATTGATCCTGCCCAACCGCCAGGATGTCCCGGAAGCGGTCGGCGGAATTTTGGGCGTGTCGGACATCCTCATTGTTTCCGGAGACAGTATCTCGATGATCTCAGAAGCGGCCAGTTCGGGGAAGAACACCATTATTTTTTCCGTGACCAAAAGGGATAAATTCTTGCATCGGTCGTTTAAGCATGACCGTTTTATCGAGCAATTGAATACGCAAGGGTATGTCATTTCAACCGATGCCCAAAATGTCGGGCGTACGATTTATGACGTGGCAAAAAATAAAATGCGGACCAACCGGCTGGATGATCGCGCGATGATTCTCGATGCGGCCCGGTTGCTTATTTAATTCAAAACTCAAAAGTAAAAAGTCAAAAGAGCAGTGTCGCGAAGCGACCCAATAGTTTTGTCTTTTGAATTTTAATTTTTAACTTCTCTAACACTATATTATGCGAATCCTACAGATCCTTCCAGAACTTAATGTCGGCGGAGTCGAAACTGGTACGGTCGACCTTGCAAAATATTTCACTCAGCAGGGGCACTACTCGGTCGTGGTCTCGCACGGCGGATCGCTGGTCGAGGAATTAGAACGGTCCGGCAGTAAACACTACGTTCTCCCGGTGCATGAGAAATCTTTGTGGACCGTTCTGCAGTCTATCCGGGCGCTTCGTCAAATTATCCAGAAAGAAAAGATCGATATTGTTCACGCCCGTTCCCGGATCCCGGCCTGGATTGCTTATTTTGCCTGCCGGCAAACGGCCGCGACCTTGGTGACCACCTGTCACGGGTATTATTCGGGTCATTGGATCAGCCGGGTCATGGGCTGGCCGAAGCTGGTGATCGTTCCCAGTGAAGTCATCGGACGGCACATGATCGAGCAGTTCGGGGTTTCGGCAAAGCATATCCGTTTGATCCCGCGCAGTGTAGACCTGGAAAAATTTAATATCCCGCGCGAAGACCAGCCGGGGAGGTCGCAATATATCATTTCTATCGTCGGACGGCTGACCTCGCTCAAAGGGCATACGTATTTCTTAAGGGCCATGGCCAAAGTGGTGCGCACAATGCCGTTTGTGCGGATCTGGATCATCGGCGACGCCCCGCCCAAAAAAGAGGCTTATAAACACGAATTGGAATTGCTCGTGCAGCGTCTGGGGCTCACCGATTCCGTGGAATTTTTGGGGAACCGCAAAGACATTCCGCAATTGTTGGCCTCGACAAATGTGCTGGTGCTTTCGACGGTGACCCAGGAGGCTTTTGGCCGGGTAATCCTGGAAGCCCAGGCCGCCGGTGTTCCGGTTGTCGCGACCAAAGTCGGAGGGGTTGTTGAGATCATTGATGATGAGGAGACCGGTCTGCTGGTTCTGCCGAAAGATATCGACGCTATGGCGCAGGCAGTCATCCGTCTGCTCAATGATAAGCCCTTAGCCGCAAAATTGGTCAGTCAGGCAAAGAAAAAATTGGAGCAGAGCTTCACGCTGGAGCGGATGGCGGGACAGACACTGAAAGTGTATGAAGAACTTTTAGGCTCGTTGAATATTCTTGTCATTAAGCTGAGTGCTTTGGGCGACGTTATCCTGATCACGGCATCGCTTAAGGCCCTGCGGGAAAAATATCCGAAGGCAAGAATTTACTGTCTGGTCGGTCAGGAATTCAAAGAGATCCTGCAGCGCTGCCCATATCTCGATGGCATGATCCTTTTTGACGCTAAAGAAAAGCATCACGGCTGGTGGAAGCTGTTCCGGCTGGGACGTAAATTGCGCAAATACCGTTTTGATATTGTGGTGGATTTTCAAAATAACCGGAAGAGCCATTGGCTTTCTTTTTTGAGCTTTCCGCGGGAAAGTTACGGTTATCGGAACAGCAAATTCGGATTTTTGGTTTCCAACCCCGTGAAAAATCCTAATCATCAATTGCCGCCGGTAGAACACCAATTTCAGATCTTGCAGATGCTGGGGATCCCTTACCGGGAAAATTGCTTTTTGGAATTATGGCCTTCTGCGCAGGACAAAAAGCATGTCGATGGCCTGCTGGATGCAGAGTGGTTGGGCAATGCCAGTAACATTGTGGGGATCAATCTGGCGGCTTCGGCGAAGTGGGAAACCAAAAATTGGCCGTTGGAATATGTGGCCCGGTTGTGCGATTATTTGGCGAGCCAGAACATCCGGGTGATCCTCACGGGGATGGAAAAAGATAAAGAAAAAGCCCGGAAGGTGCTGCATTTGGCGAAAAGTAAACCGGCTGACCTGACGGGCAAGACCAATGTTTTGCAATTGGCGAGCCTGATCCAGCGGTGCCGGGTCTATGTGACGCCGGATTCTGCTCCGTTGCATCTGGCGGCCGCGATGCGCACCCCGTTTGTCGCGTTATTCGGGCCTACCACAGCTTTGCGGCATTTGCCTCCCGCCCAACATTCCCGGGTCATTGAAAAAAAACCAAGTTGCGCGCCGTGTTACAGTTCCACGTGCCGTGTCAAAACGCATGTGTGTATGAAAGAAATTATGCCTGATGAAGTGGCAGAGAACATTAAAGCATTGCTGGAGCCGTGAGCCCCATGAATATTCTTTTGTTAGGAACTCATTTGAATCCCGGCGGCATCACCACGTATCTGCGTAAGCTGACGCGGGGATATAACCGATTGGGGCATAAAGTTTATATTGTCACCAGCGGAGGAAGTTTGTCCAAACAATTCAATGAGTTTGGCGGAGAATTGGTGCAAGGGAATATCCGTACGAAATCCGAATTGAGTTGGAGAATTTATTTTGCGGCGTTTAAGCTGGCGCGTTTCGTTAAGGAAAAGAAGATAGACGTGGTCCATGCCAATACCCGCGTGACCCAGGTGATGGGACAGGTGATCAAGCTGCTTACCGGGATAACGTATATTTCGACGTGTCATGGTTTTTATAAAAAGCGGCTGGCGCGCCGGTTATTTCCTTGCTGGGGGGACGGGGTCATTGCGATCAGTCAAGCTGTCCAAGATCATCTGCACAATGATTTTTATGTGCCGTTGAGTAAAATAAGAATTATCCATACCGGGATCGAAGTCGCGCGTTTTCCCGCGGTCAATGACAATCTCCGCCTGGAGCAAAAGAAGAAATACAATTTTGGTAAAGGGCCGGTCATCGGTGTCATTGCCAGGTTGAACGAGGAGAAAGGGCACCAATTCTTGGTGCGGGCGATGTCGGAGGTGATCAAAGTTTTTCCTAAAGCAAAATTGGTGATCGTAGGGGACGGGAGAGAAAAGGCCCGTTTAAAAAATTTGGTCCAAGAATTAAAACTTGAGTCGAATGTAGAGTTTATGTCCGTGGTCAGCTCGACGGTATCTATTCTATTGGCCTTTGATATTTTTGTGCTGCCTTCTTTGAGTGAAGGGTTCGGCATTTCTTTAATGGAGGCCCAGGTGACGGGGCTGCCGGTGATCGCTTCTTGCGTGGGAGGGATCCCGGATTTTGTGAAACAGGGAGAGACCGGTATCCTTGTGCCGCCGGGAGATTCACCATCTTTGGCGGAAGCGATTATCGATCTTTTAAAGAATCCACAAAAAGCCGCGGCGCTGGGAGTGCAGGCGCGGCATGCTATCAAAAATTATTTTACGCTCGATAAAATGGTCGCCGATAATATTGATTTCTATCAAAGAATAATCCATGAAAAAAATAGAAAAAATCCTGGTCGTTAATGTCAACTGGTTAGGGGATGTGGTTTTCTCGACGCCGGTTTTTAAGGCGCTGCGGCAAGCCTATCCTGGGGCAAAAATCACCTGTCTCGGTGTGCCGCGCATCAAAGCGGTCCTGGAAAACAGTCCCTGCGTCGATGCCGTCATGGTTTATGACGAGGACGGGAGGCATTCCACTCCGTGGGGCAAGGGGCGGTTGATCCTGGAATTGCGCCGGCAAAAATTTGACATTGTTTTTTTGCTGCACCGGTCGATGACGCGGGCGCTTTTGGCATTCTTGGCCGGGATCCCGGTACGCGTGGGATATGATATTAAGGCGAAGGGGCCTTTATTAACGCATAGAGTGAAGGCCGCCGCATCGGAAGAGTTGCTGCACCGGTCGGATTATTATTTGCGCGTGGTGGAATCGTTCGGCGTCCCGGTCAAGGACCGGATCTGTGAGCTGCGGGTGGACCCCGCGGAACGGATGAATATTGAGGAGGTATTAAAAAAACACGGTGTGAATGATAAAGATTTTGTGGTGGTGGTCAACGTCGGCGGAAATTGGGATCTGAAACGCTGGCCCAAAGAAAATTTTGCCCGATTGATCTATCGTTTGAGCAGAGAATACACGGTTAAAATTGTCATTCCGGGCGCTCCCAAAGATGTTGAACTTGTTGAATCCATCGCCCGGACAAGCGAAGTGTCGCCGATTATTTTGGCCGGCCAAACGAATTTAAAGCAACTGGCGAGCCTTCTGCAGCGGGCCAACTTAGTGATCTCTTCGGACTCCGGCCCTTTGCACGTGGCCCATGGCGTGGGAACATCGGTGATCGGATTATTCGGCCCGACGAGACTTGAGGTCACGGGGCCGCGGGGTAAGGGAGGACAG
Source organism: Omnitrophica WOR_2 bacterium RIFCSPHIGHO2_02_FULL_48_11 (assembly GCA_001805615.1). Lineage (GTDB taxonomy): Bacteria > Omnitrophota > Gorgyraeia > Zapsychrales > GWA2-47-8 > 2-02-FULL-48-11. The sequence goes on along the minus strand of MHGP01000017.1, from coordinate 54,021 downwards.
GCGGTTATATTTAAGGACGTGGGGTGCAATCGCCAGCCGTGCTATCATCTGCGCTGTCCGGATAATATTTGTATGCAATCCATAACCGTCGACGAAGTCCTGGAGAAAGTCCGGCAGCTGCCGATGCCAATTCCGCAGCGAGCTTAAAGAGAAATCATGCCCAGCAAAATCGATAAGACAAAAATCAAAAAAATCCTGCTTATTACGTTAAGCAACATCGGCGATGTCATAGTTTCCTTTCCGGTCATGGATATCTTAAAAGGCGAATTCCCTGACGCCGCATTGTCCGTGGTGCTGGGACCCAAAGGGGAATCCTTATTAAAAAATCATCCGCTGATCCAGCAGGTGTATGTTTATGACAAACGCCAGCCGATGACCAAGACCATGGCTCTCCTTGGGCAATTGCGCCGGGAACGGTTTGATCTGGTGATCGATCTGCGTAATACCGCGATCCCTTTTTTGATCGGCGCAAAATACTGCACGTTTCCTTTTTTGCGCAATGATCCGACGGTTCACATGCGCCTGCGGCATTTGAATCGTTTGCGCTCGGTCGTGGATTTTAACGCAGCGTCTTACGAAAAAGTGGGTTTATACATTTCTCGGTCCGACCGGGAGTACATTGATAAGATCATTCGGGAAAAGATCGGCCACAACCAAAAGTTTGTGGTGATCTGTCCTTCGGCCGCCGATCACCGGAAGCGTTGGACAGAAGTGGGCTTTGCTCAGTTGTGCGACAAGCTTATTGATTCGTACGGTGTCAAAGTTGTTTTTCTCGGGGATGGGGAAGGGATCAAAGTGGTGGACCGCATCCTCGCCAAAATGAGGAATGTCCCGGTCAACTTGAGCGGACAAACAACCCTGGTCCAGTTGGCGGAACTCATGCGGCGGTCTGCACTGGCTATTGTCAACGACAGCGGTCCCATGCATTTGGCAAGTTATCTGGATATTCCGGTCGTGACGATCTTCGGCCCGACGGATCCGGTGATCGCGGCCCCCTGGGGCAAGACGAGTTATTTTATCCGTAAGGAGGTGCGCTGCCCGGCCTGCGAAAATCCTCAAGCGGTGCTGGAACATGAATGTATGAAGGCCATCCTGGCCGATGAAATTTTTTCCGCGATCCGTTTTACGCCCGAAGGCGTTACGTTCTCGCAATGATGAAAAATTACCAAAATATTTTGATCGTCCGCACCGATCGGATTGGCGATGTGATCTTGACGACACCGGCGCTGGAAGCCGTGCGGAAAAATTTTCCGCAGGCAAAAATTTCTGTCTTGGTCGCTCCTTTGACCAAAGATCTTGTGGCGGGGAATCCTTATGTGAATGAAGTTCTGGTCGATGACCGTAAAGGGGTGCATCGCGGTGTTGTGGGATTTTGGCGGATGGTGAGTTCTTTGCGTCGGCAGAAATTTGATCTGGCGATTATTTTTCATACCAAAAAACGGACCAATGCGCTGTGTTTTCTTGCGGGAATCCCGGAGCGGGTGGGTTATCACAATAATAAATTTGGTTTTCTTTTGACGGGAAAAATAAAAGACACCCGGCCTTTGGGAGAAAAGCATGAATCCGAATATTGTTTGGAGGTTTTACGATCTTTAGGAATGCAGGCGGGGCCGGGCCAAATTTATTTGCCGCTGCAGGATTCAGCCGAGCGTTGGGCGGAATATTTTTTCAAAAAGCAGCCTGGCCGGCCGGGAGAGCGTACCATTGCCATTCATCCCGGAGCCAGCGGACCGGAAAAACGCTGGTCTCTGGAAGGGTTTATTGAGCTTATGAATTCCCTGAGCCAAAAGTATCCTTGCCGGTTTATCATTGTGGGCGCGGTGGATATCCAGGCCGATGCCGCGCGGATGCAGGCTTCCCTTAAGGCGCCGTGTTCTGATTTGACCGGACAGACTTCGGTCAGCCAGCTGGCGAGTCTCTTAAAGCGCTGCCATATGCTGGTTTCCAATGATTCCGGCCCGGTTCATGTGGCTGCGGCTGCGGGGACGCCGGTGGTTTCCATCTTTACCCGCAATCAGCCCGGAATCAATCTGGAGCGGTGGCGGCCGCTTAGCCCCAAAGCCAAGGGGGTTTCCCCGCCTGTGGGGAGTTCTTCTCCCATTACGGTCTCACAAGTTTTGGAAGCAGTTGACGCGTTATTTAAACTATGTTAGAATCAGCTTCGATTTTTTACCTAAAATATTAAAACAATTTAAGTTAAGGACGTCCGTAAATGAGCGCTTATAAGAACATTATTAACAAATTTAAGAATAAAAACATCCTGGTGGTAGGGGATCTGATCCTGGATCAGCATATCCGCGGGCATGTTTCCCGGATCTCGCCGGAGGCTCCGGTGCCTATTGTTTTGCAGGAGGGTGCCCCTAGTTATGCCCCGGGAGGTGCGGCCAATGTGGCAAATAATTTAAGGACACTCGGCGCTCAGGTCGCCTTGGTCGGCCGGATCGGGGATGACCGGGAAGGAGAGGTTTTCCTTAATGAACTGCGTAAGCGAAAAATTTCCACCCGCGCGGTTATCCTGGATCAAAAAATGCCTACCATCCTTAAAACACGCGTTGTGGCTCAGCATCAGCAGGTTTTACGGGTGGATCGCGAAAAAGTCGATCAATGTTCCAGCGGCCTTATCACCAAAATTTTGAGTTTTATTCATAACAATATCAACGTATTCGATGCGATCATTATTTCCGATTATGGCAAAGGCATGATCACCGCCCCGCTCCTGCAGGATGTGTGTGATTTAGCCAAGCGAAAAAAGAAGATCATTGCCGTCGATCCCAAAGACGATCATTTTGGTTATTACCGCGAAGTCACCGTCATCACACCTAATAAAAAAGAAACAGAGAATGCCATCCGCAATCTTTTGATTACCCAGCCGGATTGGCGGGAATTATCGCTCAATATGGATCGTCTGCTGACGCAGGAAGATGTTATCAAAGCCGGAGAGCAGCTTTTGAAATTTTTACGTTTAGAATCTTTGGTGATCACGCTGGGGGAACATGGCATGTGTTTGTTTGAGGACGGGAAGAAACCGGTGCATATCCATACGCGGGCCAAAGAAGTTTTTGATGTGACCGGGGCCGGGGATACGGTGATCTCCGTCTTTACGTTAAGCCTGGCGACCGGGGCCAGCAAACTGCAATCCGCGGATTTGGCGAATTATGCGGCCAGCGTTGTCGTCGGGAAAATGGGAACGGCAACGGTGACCCGCGATGAGCTTTTAGAAGCTATCCGAGAGGAAAAAACAGAACACACCTAAAAAGCTTTCAGCCATCAGCTTTCAGCTATCAGTTTTTAGCTGAAGGCTGGCGACTGAAGACTGAAAGCTCACTATGAAATCCATTGGAATCATTCCTGCCCGTTGGGGATCAACGCGATTTGAAGGCAAAGTTTTAGCAAAGCTGAAGGGAAAGTATTTGCTGCAGCATGTCTGGGAGCGCGCCCGCAAGAGTAAACTGCTGGGCAGTGTGCTCATCGCCTGTGATGATGAGCGTATCATGAAGGCCGCTGAAGAATTCGGCGCCAAGGCGGTCATGACGTCCAAAAAGCATATTTCGGGAACAGATAGGATCGCCGAGGCGGTCGGTCCTCTGGCGGTCAAGGTGGTGGTCAATATTCAAGCCGATGAGCCTTTGGTCTCTCCGAAAGTGATCGACCATCTGGTGCAGGCGATCGTCGATGACAAGAATTGCATGATGGCCACGGCGGTGAAAGCTATCGAAACCAGGGATGAGCTCGAAAATCCTAATGTCGTCAAGGTGGTTATCGATCAGAACCGGGATGCGTTGTATTTTTCACGCTCCGTGATCCCGTTCAACCGGGATAAACAAAAGTTCGATGATATCAATTATTATAAACACCTGGGATTATACGCGTACCGTAAAGAATTCTTGCTGAAATTCAAAGACCTGCCCAAGTCGCATTTGGAATCCGTTGAAAAGTTGGAGCAATTGCGCGTGCTTGAGTCGGGATACAAGATCAAGACGATCGAAACCAATATTGATACCATCGGCGTCGACACACCTGAAGATTTAAAAAAAGTTGAGAGTTTATTGTAAGAAGAAACACTCAAACAGGGGATGAGAAAATTATTAAATTAGGAAAAATTAAATTTGGCGGGAATGCGCCGTTTGTTTTGATTGCCGGGCCTTGCGTGATCGAGAACCGTAAATTGGTTTTGCAAACCGCCCGGGAGATCAAAGACATCGCGCGGCGGGTGGGTGTTCCTTTTGTCTTTAAGGCCAGTTACGATAAAGCCAACCGGACGTCGATTACTTCGTTCCGGGGGTTGGGGATGGGCGGCGGACTGGAAGTTTTGAATGAAGTGAGATGTAATATCCATGTTCCGGTTTTAAGCGATGTGCACGGCATTGAAGAAATTGAGCAGGCCGCCGAGGTGCTGGATGTGATCCAGATCCCGGCGTTTTTATCGCGGCAGACGGATTTGCTTTTGGCTGCCGGCCGCAGCGGTAAGATCGTCAACGTCAAAAAAGGGCAATTCTTAGCGCCCTGGGATGTGACGTCGATCGTTAAAAAGCTGGAATCAACGGGAAACCGAAAAATTCTTTTGACCGAGCGGGGCGTGAGTTTCGGTTACAATAATTTGGTGAGTGATTTTCGATCCCTGCCGATCATGCGCAAGACCGGTTATCCGGTGGTCTTTGATGCTTCGCACAGCGTGCAGCAGCCGGGCGGATTGGGCACGGCCTCGGGCGGGCAAAGCGAATTTATCCCTTTATTGGCCAGGTGTGCTGTGGCCGCTGGATGCGACGCGATTTTTATGGAAGTTCATCCCAATCCTAAAAAAGCCCTTTCCGACGGGCCGAATATGCTGCCGCTGCATCAGTTGGAAAAGCTGCTGCGGGATTTAAAAGCGATTGATAAGATCGTAAAACAGAGATCAAGATAATGACACTTAAGCGCGCCAAAGAAGTTATCCGCATCGAAGCCCAGGCCATCCAGGATTTGGTCCGGCATATCGACGGCCATTTTTTAAAAGCAGTGGATTTGATCTGCAAATGCCGCGGCCGCGTGGTCGTAACCGGTATGGGCAAGACCGGTATCATCGGCCGCAAGATCGCCGCCACACTTTCCTCAACGGGGACGCCGAGCCTGTGGATGCACAGCGCGGAGGCGGTGCACGGAGATCTAGGGCAGGTGACCCGCCAGGATATTTTGATCGTGATCTCTTCCAGCGGTGAGACCGAAGAAACGAAACGGCTCCTGCCGATCATTAAAAAGATCGGCGTGAAAATTATTGCCATGACCGGCAGCGCGAAGTCGGATCTCGCCCGGCATAGCGACGTGGTCTTGGATGTTTCGGTCAAGAAAGAAGGGTGTCCTTTGGGATTAGCGCCCATGGCCTCAGCCACGGCCACGCTGGTCATGGGGGATGCGTTGGCGGCCTGTCTTATCGACCGCAAGGGATTTAAAAAAGAAGATTTTGCTTTTTATCACCCCGCCGGATCCTTGGGCCGCAAGTTGCTTTTGAAGGTCGAAGATATCATGCGTAAGGGCAGCCATTATCCGCGGGTCAAAGAGCAGGCGATTGTCAAAGATGTGCTCTTGGCGATCACACAGGCCCGGTGCGGTTCGGCATGCATTATTAATAAACGGGGAAAATTCGTAGGGATCTTTACCGACGGGGATCTGCGGCGTCATTTAGAGACAGACACCAATTTATTATCGCGGAAAGTTAAAGACGTGATGACCCAGCATCCGACGACAATTTCGAAAGATAAATTGGCCGTTGAGGCCCTGCGCATTCTGCAAGACCGGCGGATCGACGAATTGCCGGTCCTCGATACGCGCTCGCGGCTGGTGGGGTTGTTGGATGTCCAGGATTTGCTTAAAGCGGGGTTGGTTTAAATGAATGAAAAAGTCAAAAAAATAAAAGTTTTGGCCATGGATGTCGACGGTGTTTTGACCGACGGGGGCATTATGATCAACAAAGACGGCAGTGAGACCAAGATTTTTGACGTGCAGGACGGATTTGGGTTGGTGCTTTTTAAAAAGGCCGGGTTAAAAACCGTCGTGATCTCGGCGCGCAGTGCCAAAGCGGTCACGGTCCGCACCAAGGATTTAAAGATTGATAAAGTCTATCAGGATGCCTTTCCTAAGATCAAGGCCTACGAAAAAATGCTCAAGGCCTTGAATGTTTCCGATGAGGAAGTGTGTTTCATCGGCGATGATGTGCCGGATATCCCGGTTTTGCAGCGGGCGGGGTTCGCCGTGGCGGTGCCGAACGCGGTTCTGGAAGTGAAGCGTGTCTGTGACATGATCACGACCAAAAACGGGGGGCGCGGGGCCGTGCGGGAAGTCGTGGAATTGATTTTGAAAGCCCAAATGAAGTGGGACAACCTGATTAAGCATTAATTTTCATCGGGCGCAGGAATAATTTAATGAAGATCAAATTTTTTGTCATGGCGTTGGCGGTGAATTTATTTTGGGGGAGCATCCTTTTCGCTCAAGAGCCGACCCAGCAATTTCAGGGTTTTAATTTGCAGGGCTATACGGACGGCGGCAATAAGTCTTGGGATGTGCAAGGCGATACGGCCGATGTTTTAGGCAATATGATCAAGCTCACCAATATCGTCGCCAACAGCTACGGTGATCAAAAGGTGAATTTGACGGCGAGAACGGGGGATATCAATAAAGACAGCGGCAATATCCATTTGCAAGAAGATGTGGTGATCACAACGGAAGAAGGCGCGAAATTGACCACGGACAGCCTAGATTGGCACCGCAATGATGATCTGGTCAAAACGGATGACTTTGTGACGATCCA
>MHGP01000017.1:11899-47223 GCA_001805615.1 Omnitrophica WOR_2 bacterium RIFCSPHIGHO2_02_FULL_48_11 | reverse complement strand
CACCTGCGACGGTCCGTTGGAAATCGACCAGCTCAACAACAGCGCTGTCTTCAATGATAACGTGGTGGCGATCCAAACCGGCCGGGAATTAAAGGCAGACAAGATGGAAGTTTTTTTTGATCCGCAATCGAAAAAAATTCAAAAAGTGGTCTGCACGGGCCATGTGGAAGTGACGCAAGGCGAAAACAAAAGCTATTCGGAAATTGCGGTGTATTCGGCGGATGACCAAAAACTCATTTTGACGGGACGTCCCAAGCTGATCATGTCGACCGAAGGCGGTAATGATATCAATATTTTCGGAAACCTTTCACAATAACGTAAGGAAACAATGAACCTTCTTGAAGCGCGTGGATTAGTCAAACAGTATGGCGGTCGACGGGTGGTTGACGGGTTGAGCATTTCCGTCGGGCGCTCAGAAATTGTCGGTCTCTTGGGGCCGAATGGTGCCGGAAAGACCACCACTTTTTATATGGCCGTGGGCATCATTTCTCCGGGCGAGGGAAAAATTATTTTTGACCAGGAGGATGTCACCCAAAAGCCGATCCACGAGCGCTGCCATTTGGGGATGGGGTACTTGGCTCAGGAATCGTCGATTTTTCGCAAACTGACCGTGGAAGAAAATATCTTGGCGATCTTGGAAACCCAGAAGATCAGCCCGCGCGAGCGCCGTAAACGGCTGCAGTCGCTTTTGGAAGAATTGAACATCGCTCATCTGGCAAAAAGCAAGGCCTATACGCTTTCCGGCGGGGAGCGCCGCAGATTGGAAATCACCCGGGCCCTGGTGACCAATCCGTCGTTTCTGCTTTTGGATGAGCCGTTTTCCGGGATCGACCCGATCGTGGTCGCGGAAGCACAAGAAATAATAAAAGATTTGAAAAAAAAGGGATTAGGTATATTATTAACGGATCATAATGTGCGGGAAACGCTCTCTATCACGGACCGGGCCTATTTGATCGCGGATGGAAAGATTTTGATCTCCGGATCCGCGCAGGATTTGATCAATGACCCGCGGGCGCGCAAGATCTATCTAGGCGAAAAGTTCACGATGTAAAATACAAGCAAGGAGTTGGTGGCATGAAAATTGAAGTGAAGAAGTTGGATGGTTTAAGAAGAGAACTCAAATTCGAGATCCCTAAAGACCGGGTTTCGCAAACGATGCGTCAGGTTTATGACGAGATCGGCCGCGTGGCCAAGATCAAAGGATTCCGTCCCGGAAAAGCTCCCCGGCACGTGGTTGAAACACATCACAATAAACTGGCTGAAGAAGAGGCGCTTAAAAAGCTGATCCCGGAAATTTATCACGAAGGAATTCAAAAAGAGAAGATCAATCCCCTGGATTTTCCGGAAATCGAGAATGTGCTTTTTAAGGACGGGATCATCACTTTTACGGCGACTTTGGACATCAAGCCGGAGATCAAATTAAAGCAATATAAAGGTATCAAGGTGGAGCGTAAGAGCTCGCAAGTGACGGAAGAAGAAATCAACAAGACGTTGGATTTTATTAAAAAAGGCCAAGGGCAGGATAAGGAAGTCACCATCGACGATCAATTTGCCCACGGTCTGGGTTATCCGAACCTGGAAGAATTTAAAAAATTTTTAGCGCGCCAGATGGAAACGGATAAAGACCGGCAAAATCGCATTGACGTCGAGAACCAGATCGTCGAAGACCTGCTGAAACAGGGCAGCTTCGATGTCCCGCAGTCTTTGGTGAAAAAACAGATCGAGCGGCGGGTGGCGGATGCCAAAAAACATTGGCGCTCGCACCGTCTTTCGGAAGCAGAGATCACCAAGAAAGAAGAAGAGCTCCGCCAGGATAAAAAATTGCAGGCAGGCGTGCAGAAAGATATCAAAGTTTATTTGATTTTTGATAAGATCGCGGAATTGGAAAATATTCAAGTTCAGGAAGGCGAGAATATGCCGGGGAAGGTTATGGAACTTTTATTAAAAGAGGCCCAGTGGGAAACGAAATAGCGATAGCGACCCTTAAAGGAGGTTACGGCATGGAACCAAAATCACAAGCGTTAGTTCCTATTGTCATTGAAAAATCAGGTCACGGCGAGCGGGCGTATGATATTTTTTCACGCTTGCTTAAAGAGCGGATCATTTTTATCGGTACCCCGATCGATGACGTCATTGCCAACTTGATCATCGCGCAAATGCTTTTTTTGCAGTCGGAGGACGCCACGAAAGATATTAATTTGTATATCAACTCGCCGGGCGGCTCGGTTACGGCCGGACTGGCGATCTATGATACGATGCAGTTCATTAAACCGGCCGTTTGCACGTATTGCATGGGCCAGGCGGCGAGCATGGGGGCCGTGCTGTTGACGGCGGGCGCCAAAGGCAAACGTTTTGCGCTGCCGTATTCGCGCATCATGATCCATCAGCCCTGGGGCGGAACGCAGGGAACGGCCAGTGATATTTCTATCCAGGCTCGCGAAATTTTAAGAATCAAAGAGGATTTGAATAAAATATTAGCGCGGCACAGCGGTCAGTCGCTGGAAAGAATTCAGGCGGATTCCGACAGGGATTTCTTCATGTCCGCGGAAGAAGCTAAAGAATACGGTTTGGTCGACGAAGTTTTGGACAATATCAATAAAAAGAAATAATTACGTTAAAGGAATGATGTCATGAAAAGAAATCTTTTACTTACGCCGGGCCCGACACAGCTGCCCGCGCCGGTATGTGAGGCATTAGGCCGGCCGATCATTCATCACCGCACGCCGCAATTTCAGGCGATCCTCAAAGAGGCCGTGGACGGTCTCAAACATATTTTCCAAACCAAGAACGATGTGTTGATTCTGACCTCTTCCGGGACCGGGGGGATGGAAGCCGCGGTGTGCAATTTGCTGTCCCCGAAAGATCAAGCGATCACGGTGGACGGGGGAAAGTTTGGCGAGCGCTGGACAGAATTGTGCCAAGCTTATGGCGTGGACGCAAAAGTCCTCAAGATTAAATGGGGTCAGGCGCCGACTGCCGCTCAGATCAAGCAGATTTTGGATGAGGAAAAAAATATCAAAGCCGTTTTTGTTACACTGGTGGAAACTTCAACGGGTGTCACGACGGATATCAAGGCGATCGGCGAAGTGGTTAAAAAGACCAACGCCGTTTTAGTCGTCGACGCCATCAGCGGTTTAGGCGCGGTGGATTTGCAGACGGACAACTGGGGAGTCGATGTGGTCGTTGCCGGCTCACAGAAGGGACTGATGCTGCCGCCGGGATTGGCTTTTGTCAGTGTCAGCTCCAAGGCCTGGGCGCTCATGGAAAAATCCACCAATCCGAAATACTATTTTAATTTAAAGGAAGCCAAAAAGGCCGCGGAAAAAACCGATACGCCCTTTACCCCGGCGATCGGAATTGTCATAGCCTTGAACGAAAGTATCAAATTGATGAAGGCCGCGGGCCTGGAAAAACTTTTTAGTCATTACGCGCGTTTGGCCAAGGGAACACGGGCGGCGGCCCAAGCCTTGGGGCTGAGCCTGCTGGCCGAGGATTCCTGCATTTCGAATGCCGTCACGCCGATCAATCTTCCGGTGGGGATCGATGGAGAAAAGCTCGCCAAGATCATGCGGGATACGCATGGGATCACGGTCGCTGGCGGCCAGGACGCGGTGAAAGGGAAGATCATTCGTATTTCTCATATGGGTTGTCTGGACGAATATGACATGCTCACCGGCATTGCCTGTTTGGAAAAGGTTTTGCACGAAATGGGACACAAGTTTCAACTGGGCGCAGGTGTGGCAGCCGCTCAGAAATTTTTTAACACTAAGTAAGCGGAGCCGTACATGAAAATTCTCATCAGCGATAAATTAGCCGACGAAGGCATTGCGATCTTAAAAGAAGTTAAAGAGTTCCAGGTAGATTGTAAATACAATTTAAAGCCGGAAGAGTTGAAGCGCATCATCAAGGATTATGACGCCTTGATCGTACGCAGCGGCACGACCGTTACCGCTGATATTTTGGAAGCTGCCAGCCGTTTGAAAGTGATTGGCCGCGCTGGTGTGGGACTGGATAACGTGGATTTGAAGGCCGCCACCAAACGCGGGGTCGTGGCGATGAACACGCCCGGCGGGAATACCACGTCCACCGCCGAACACACGATGAGCCTGATCCTGGCCTTGTCCCGCAATATTCCGCAGGCCTGTGCGTCTCTTAAAAGCGGCAAATGGGAACGCAATAAATTTAACGGCGTCGAATTATTTGATAAATCGTTAGGCATTGTCGGATTGGGGCGGATCGGCTCGACGGTCGCACGGATGGCCAAAGGTTTTGGTATGAAGATCTTGGCGTATGATCCTTTCTTGTCTTTGGAGATCGCCTCTAAAATGGGCATTGAAATGGTCGAGTTGGATTATCTGTTCCGCAATTCCGACTATATCACCATTCACATCCCCAAGAGTGATGAAACGACGCACCTGATCACGGCCAAAGAGATCGCTAAGATGAAAAAAACCGTGCGTATCATCAACTGCGCCCGGGGAGGGATCATCAAAGAAGATGATTTGGCGGAGGCATTAAAGAGCGGTAGGATCGCCGGCTGTGCGGTGGATGTTTTTGAGCAGGAGCCGCCGGATCCCAATTTGCCGCTTTTAAAATTGGAGAATTGCGTGGTCACGCCGCATTTAGGGGCCTCCACATCCGAAGCGCAGGTGAACGTCGCTATTGAGATCGCCAAGACGGTGCGGGACGCGCTTTTGGGACGCGGGATCGTCAACGCCGCGAATTTTCCGTCGGTGAACGCCGAAGAATACCGGGTCCTGGAGCCTTATCTCGATCTCAGCGAGCGGATGGGAAAATTTGCCGGTCAGCTGGTCGCGGGGCGCCTTGAGGAAGTCAAAATTACCTACAGTGGAGTTGTCACGCAGCAAAAAGTTGCACCGCTTACCATGGCGCTGGTGTACGGAGTTTTGTCGCCGATCTTGGGGGATACGGTCAACCGCATCAATGCCTTGGACCTGGCAAAAGAGCGGGGCATCAACGTTCAGGCGATCCAATCCACGACGGAACAGGAATTTGTGAACCGGGTGAGCGCCGAGGTGAAGACGGACAAAGAGACCTTTTCTGTCTGGGGAACCCTTTCGAACAATAATAAGCCGCGCATCGTCAAAGTGAATAATATTTATGTGGAAGCCTTGCCCGACGGCTATATGCTTCTTGTCAAAAATAATGATAAACCGGGATTTGTGGGGGCTGTAGGGACGATCCTGGGGGAGAGCAAAGTCAATATTGCCGGTATCACGTTAGGACGCGAGGCCGAAGGCGGCGAAGCCATGAGCCTGGTGAATGTAGACAGCAAAGTCCCCGAGGCAACGCTGGAAAAATTGCGTAAGACCAAGAATATTTTGTCCGTAAAATTTATTAAGGTCTAATCTGGTTATGGGTGATCTGATTCCAGCCTTTGCTGCGGGATTAACCGACAGCGTCAACCCGTGTGCGTTAGCGACGAGTGTTCTTTTTATCATTTTTTTATCGGTCTTTGGAGTGACAGAAAAATATATTCGGGTCGGTGGGATTACGTTCATCATTGCGTTTTTCTTAACGAAGCTGGTGTTGATTCTAGGGTTATTTGATTTTGCGTTGGGGCCTTTAAAAGTGCAGATGTACTTGCGGTTTGGGCAGCTTTTGGTGGCTGTCTTTTTTATTGGGTTGGGTTTGGTGCATTTTTATGATTGGGTGACGTATTGGCGGTATCTTGATGTCCGGCGGTTATTGATAAAAATGCCTGTTTTCTTAGGGCCACGCGATACCGCAGTTTCCGCGCCGCAAATCAAAACCGGGAAATTCGTTTTCCTTACCATTATCCTAAGCATTGCCGCTGCCGTTCTGGAATCGGTTTGGCCGCCTCATTATTTTTTGGCGTCGTTGTATTACGGATTGTTATTTCCCGGGCAGCGTTTTCCGTCGGTCATGGGCTTTGGCGTTTATGGGATCGTGTCGGTTTGGCCGTTGATCCTTATTTTGGGCGCAACGCTGGCGGTGGTGAATTCTCCAGACTGGTCGGCGCGTTTACGCTCGGTTATCACAAAAGTAAAAATTATCAGTGCGACGGCTTTAATTTCTTTAGGGATGGGTCTTATTCAAATTTTTAGATAAAGGATCCGGCAATGAATATTGTTGTGGTGGGCGCCCAATGGGGCGACGAAGGCAAGGGAAAATTGATCGATATCCTTTCGCAGGATACCGATATTACCGCGCGTTACCAGGGCGGCAACAACGCCGGGCATACGGTCGTTGTGGGAGATCAGGAATATGTTTTTCATTTGCTTCCGTCGGCGATCTTACACAAGAGTAAGGTTTCGGTCATTGCCAACGGTGTCGTGGTTGACCCTAAAGTTCTTTTGGAAGAGCTCAATGCTTTAAAGAAGCGCGGGATCACTGTGACACCCAAACAGCTGAAGATCTCGGGGCACGCCCATGTGATCCTTCCGTACCATCGGATCTTAGACGGCCTGCGCGAGTCCATCCGGGTTAACAAAATCGGCACGACCGGACGGGGTATCGGGCCTTGTTACGCGGACAAAGTGGCCCGCTGCGGTATCCGGATCATTGATCTTTTGAATCCGCAGGTTTTGAAAAGCAAGCTGGAAGATAATATTAAGGAAAAGAACGAAATTTTTACCAAGGTCTACGGGCAGAAGGATTTTTCGTTCGGCGATGTCTATAATGAGTATTTGGAATACGGCCGCAAGCTTGCGCCGTATGTCTGCGATACTTCTTTGTATCTCAACCGGGAGATCGAAAAGGGAAAAACGGTCCTTTTCGAGGGGGCCCAGGGGACATTTTTGGATATTGATTTTGGAACGTATCCGTTTGTGACTTCTTCGAATTCGATTGTTGGCGGGGCCTGTGCCGGGACAGGGGTGAGCCCGACCAAGATCGATAAAGCCATCGCGGCGATCAAGGCCTATACGACACGGGTGGGTGAAGGGCCGTTCCCTACCGAATTCTCCGACAAACTGGAAGAGGAGATCCGCTGCAAAGGCAACGAGTTCGGCGCCACGACCGGCCGGCCCCGACGCTGCGGGTGGTTCGACAGCGTTATGGTGAAATACGCGGTCATGGTGAACGGTATTTCGGAACTCGCTGTCATGAAATTGGATGTCCTGGATGATTTAAAGGATATTAAATTTTGTGTGGCTTATAAATATAAGGGAAAGACGTTTAAGGATTTCCCCATGGATTTTGAGGTCTTAAGTCACGCCGAGCCGGTTTATGAAAGTGTTCCCGGTTGGCAGGCCTCAACCCGGGGGGTGCGCAGTTACAAAAAACTTCCTTTAAACGCACGAAAATATATTGAACGGTTGGAAAAGATTTTGGGAATTAGAGTAAAGTATATTTCGGTAGGCTCAAAAAGGGATGAGATCATTATCCGTTAGTTTTGAGGATGTTTCGTTTCAGCGAAAATCTCATATCTTATTAAAACACATTGAGTTGAAAGAGAAATTGCTTGACTTTGATTTGGGGCTATGTTAACTTGAAATCCTGGAAAAAGGAGGATGTAATGTATAACGCAAAGACAATTTTAACTTCATTTTTAATCATTTTTTTAAGTTTGGCATTAAGCGGCTGTACGCTTATTTTCCAAAAAGGACGGCGTACGGATGTTGAAAAAATCACTCAATTGAAAACCCAGTTGAGCGAACTTGAACAAGCCAAAAAGGAACTCGAAGACCGCCTGCGTAGCGAAATTGACGGCAAGCAAGCCAGGGTCGATATGACAGACCGCGGGTTGGTGGTGACATTCGTCTCAGAGGTGTTATTTGATTCCGGAAAAGCCAAATTGCGTGAGGATTCTTTGGAAAAGCTTGCCAAAGTCACGGGTGTTCTCAACACGACGGTGCGGGACCTTAACATCGGGATCGAGGGTCACACGGATAATGTTCCGATCAGACACTCCGGATGGAAATCGAACTGGGAGCTTTCTTCGGCCCGGGCCATGAGTGTACTGCATTACATGATTGATGATCAGGATGTCGAGCCGGCTCGGTTATCCGGGACGGGTTATGGTGAATATAAACCGGTCGCTGATAATGAGACAGTAGAGGGAAGACAGAAGAACCGCCGGGTGGAGATCGTCATTTTGCCCAATGTGGTCAAAGAAGCCGCCCAAACAAGCGACTCGGATGCAGAGAATTTAAAGTAATTTGAGATAGAGAAAAGTTTGTGAAAAACACTCTTGTTCCTATTGCTGTGGTCGCGGTGCTCTTGGCGTGCCTCTTGATGTTCAAGGCTTATCAGACAGAAACAAATGCCAAAAAAGCCTTGGATTTGGAGCGCTATCAAAGGATCACGGCAGAAGAGAAGTTGCAGCAAACTGAGATGAAGGTCAGCAGCCTGCAGGGAGAAATTAATAGTACCCGCTCTAAGTTAGAAAAAATCCAGCAAGTCTTGCAAGAGGGGGAGATAGAAAAAGACGATTTAGTTTCACAGATTGACAGTGTCAGCCAAGAGAAAGCAGCTTTGGAGCAAAGATTAAAGGAATTAGAACTTTCTGCAGGAAATGTTCCGGCGGGCGGGGAATCCCGGAACAGGTAAGTCCAATCAGCCGCAGACCCAAAAGAAGTGATTTTATGCTAAGTTGATTCTGTTGTCTTTATTTTTAAGGAGCTTGTGGTGATGGGGGATGGAGATATCCCTCATTTTTTTTGAAAGGAACAGGTAAGGTGAAACCGGACAAGGAAGATCTCCCTCAACATGTAGCCATTATCATGGACGGGAACGGCCGTTGGGCAAAGAATCGCAATCTTCCCCGTACGCGCGGTCATATGGAGGGAGTGAGACGGGTTGAAGAGATCATTGACGCGGCCAGCGCCCTGGGCATTAAAGTCCTGACTTTATTTACTTTTTCGACGGAAAATTGGAATAGGCCTCAGGCGGAAGTCGCTATTTTGATGCGGACTTTGAGTGAGGTGTTGGTCCAGAAAATCGGTAAGCTCAATCAAAAAAATATCCGTTTTCAACTGATCGGCCGTGAAGCCGGGATCCCCAAAGAAGTCTGGCAGAGTATCCATACGACGATGAAACGCACGGAAGATAATACGGGGATGATCTTGAATATGGCCTTCAATTACGGTGCGCGCGTGGAGATCCTTGATGCCGTTAAGAAAATTGTTAAGGCCGTTCAGGAAGGCAAGCTTCAGGTCGAGGATATTGACGAAGCGACGATGGACCAGGCCTTGTACACCAGGGGATTGCCGGATCCGGATCTGTTGATCAGAACTTCGGGAGAGAAACGGATCAGCAATTTTCTGCTTTGGCAATGTTCCTACGCCGAGTTTTATTTTACGGAAAAATGTTGGCCGGATTTTGATGAGGAGGAATTTAAAAAAGCGGTGGAAGATTTTCAAAGCCGGGAAAGACGTTACGGAAAGGTCGAGGAGGGATCCTGAGCGTGAGCAAAGTGATGCCGTATAACCGTTTGCTGAGTTCCAGTTTGATGATCTTGCTGACGATTATGGCCGTCGTCAATGAGTGGGTTTTTATTTTGGTGATCTTGGCTTTAACCGTCGGCGGGTTATACGAATTTTTTTACATGATAAAGAAGAAGGGTGTCCCTATCTACAGTTATGTGGGGATCTTTATCGGCCTGCTTATTCCGCTTTCGATTTATCATAGTTTTGAATTTACGAAGAATTGGGAATTGTTATTTATCGTTCTGGCTTTCTTGCTGATATTTCTTTTGCAGCTGGGAAGAAATGACAACAACAATGCCACCGTCGGGATTTCGGTGACGTCTTTCGGCGTCCTGTATGTTTCTTGGTTCTTCAGTTTTCTCATTAAGATCCGGTTCTTACTGCCGGGAGATGAGGGGGTTAAGCTGTTGGCCTTTATCCTGTTGGTCACCAAAGTCGGTGATATCGGGGCCTTGTTGGTCGGCAGCCGTTTTGGCAAACATCCCTTATTTCCCAGGATCAGTCCCAATAAAACAGTGGAAGGGGCTTTGGGAAGTTTTGTTTTTAGCGTTACGGCGGCCGTGTTGAGCCGCTCTTGGCTGCCGGAGCATCCGCCGTTCCCGTTGATCCAAGTGGCCTTGATGGGCGCTTTCTTTGGCGGGATGGGCCAGTTGGGCGATATTTACGAGTCCCTGATCAAACGCGATTGTCAGGTGAAAGATTCCGGGAAAATTTTGCCGGGCATGGGCGGCGTTCTGGATGTGATCGACAGTTTGCTGTTTGCGGCCCCGGCTTTTTATTTGTACATGAGCGCGACCCTTAATACCGTATATAGAATGTAATTATGCCACGTAAGCAGGTCGTCATTCTCGGATCAACCGGATCGATCGGGATCAATACGCTGAAAGTCATTGATCGGTTTCCGGACCGGTTTAAAGTCGTTGGCCTGACCGCGTATCATAATATTCGCTTGTTGGAAGAGCAGATCAGGAAATATCAGCCGACGCACGTTGCCGTTGCCGATGAAGGGGTCAAATATTTCAA
Source organism: Omnitrophica WOR_2 bacterium RIFCSPHIGHO2_02_FULL_48_11 (assembly GCA_001805615.1). GTDB lineage: Bacteria > Omnitrophota > Gorgyraeia > Zapsychrales > GWA2-47-8 > 2-02-FULL-48-11. Next base: position 36,787 of record MHGP01000017.1, on the reverse strand, counting down.
GCGGCATGCTTCTTTGAGAAAAATAAAGATATGGGATGTGCACCATGATCTTGAGGATCTCGTGAGTTTGCCGGCGGTGGATGTTGTCGTCATCGGGATGCGGGGGAGTGCGGCGCTGGCGCCATTTCTTAAAGCGGTCCGTTGCGGAAAAACCGTCGCGCCGGCCAACAAAGAGGCGTTGGTGATCGCCGGGGATATCCTTATGCAGGAGGCGAGAAAGCACGAGGCGCGGATCATCCCGGTGGACAGCGAACAAAGCGCGATCTTTCAATGCCTGGAAGGACAAAAGCGCGAACAATTAAAGAAAATTTATCTGACGGCGTCGGGCGGGGCGCTAAATAACGTCCCGCAAACCAAGTTTGACCAATTGTCCGTGAAACAGATTTTGGATCATCCGCGCTGGAAAATGGGGAAAAAAATCACCGTCGATTCCGCGACGCTGATGAATAAGGGTTTTGAAGTGATCGAAGCGACGCGTTTGTTCGGACTGCGGGTTGAGGATATCGAAGTGGTGATCCATCCGGAGGCGATCATTCATTCGATGGTAGGGTTTAAAGACGGTTCGATCCTCGCCCAGTTAGGGGTGACCGATATGCGGCTTCCTATTCAATATGCCTTGACCTATCCGGACCGGTGGGAATCAGGCCTGGCGCAGATCGATTTTGCGCAATTGGGGACGCTGACTTTTAAAAAGCCGGATTTCAAAAAATTCCCTGCTCTGGCTTTGGCCTTTGATGTTGCAAGACGCGGCGGGACGTTGCCGGCGGTCCTTAACGCGGCGGATGAAGAAGCCGTGGAGGCTTTTTTAAACGGTCAGTTGAAATTTTCCGGCATTTACCGTACGGTCGAGAAGGTCGTAAAAAATCATAAAAACACCGCACGCCCGAAACTCAGCGATATTTTATCGGCGGATGTTTGGGCCCGGGAAGAGGCGAAACGTTTTATCTATAATTAATGGTGGAAAGGTGATATGGATATTGCCATTTTAAGTTTTCTAAAAAATACAGGGATCTTTGCTGCTGTTTTAAGCGTCTTGATCGTCGTCCATGAGTGGGGACATTTTATTACGGCCCGCAAGCTGGGGGTAAAGGTCGAACGGTTTGCCTTAGGATTTGGCCCCAAATTGTTTTCGTGGGTTTATGATGGAACGGAATTTTTGCTTTGTCTCATCCCTTTGGGTGGTTATGTGAAGATGGCTGGTGATGAACGGGCGAATTATCATGGCGCGCCGGATGAATTTTTTTCAAAGTCGCCTGGGCAGCGCGCCCTCATTGTCCTGAACGGGCCGGTGGTCAATTTTGTATTGGCTTATGTTTGTTTGTGTTTTGTTTTTATGCTGGGATATCCGGACTTGGCCCCTAAGATCGGTAAGGTTTTGGAGAATTACCCGGCACAGGCGGCTGGTTTAAAGCCGGGAGACAAAGTCCTCAGCGTCAACACGCAAGCGGTGGAAACCTGGACGGACGTGCAGAGAAATATCGCGGAATCCAAGGGCTCTGAGATCGTGTTCGTTATCTTGCGTGACGATAAAGAAATTCAGAAAGCCATTAAACCCAAAATTGAGGATAGAAAAAATATTTTCGGGCAGAGAAAAACAACTCCCGCCGTGGGCATTGTCCCGGAAGAGGAGATTGTCGTTTTTAAATATCCTTTTGGGGAATCGCTGGTCCGCGCCTATAAGAAGCTGGTCGAGGTTACGGTGCTGACCTATAAATCCATTTATTATATGATCACCGGATCCATGTCCGCTAAAGAATCGATGACCGGGCCCATCGGAATATTTTATATTGTTAAAGCCGCTGCGGATATGGGGTTCTCGCACTTGCTGTATATTGTGGGGATTATCAGCGCGAGTTTGGCTATTTTTAATTTGTTGCCGGTGATTCCCTTGGACGGCGGGCATTTATTTTTATTGGCTCTTGAAAAGATCCGCGGCAAGGCTTTGCCTGAAAAAGTTGATGAGGCGATCGCCCGGCTAGGGTTCAGTCTCATTATCTGTTTGGCGCTGTTTGTTTTCTATAGTGATTTTTCGCGCTTTGGTCTGTTCGAGAAAATTTCCAATATTTGGCGTTAGTCAACATCTTTAACAGGAGAGGGACATTATTATGGATATTGATAAAGATCTGCGGTCGCAAATCCATCAGTACCTCATTCAGAAAACAGATTTTCTTCAGGTCAAAGACCGGCTCAACGAAGACCAGCTGCGGGTTTTCGTTGATCGGGCGATTTCCGAATTATGCAGGGATCTGAATATTGTTTTGACGACGGAGAGTCGGATTGCTTTGATCCGTGAATTGGTCAGCGCGGTCATGAGCCTGGGGCCTTTGCGGCCGCTGATGGAAGATAAATCCATCTCCGAAGTTATGATCAACGGTGCCAATGCGGTCTATATCCAAAAAAGCGGAAAGATTGAATTAACCAAGATCAAATTCAATGACAATCAGCATTTGAGTCATACGGTTCAAAAGATTCTGGCGGCTTCCGGCTCCAATAAGCGGGTGGATGAATCATCGCCGTTTGTGGATTTTTCCCTCCCGGATGGATCGCGCGTGAATGTGATTTTACCGCCGTGTTCTTTGATTGGGCCGGTGGTAACGATTCGAAAATTTTCTTCCGAAATCGCTACGGTGGATGATCTTCTTAAGCTGCAGATGCTTGATAAAAAAATAGCGACGCTCTTGATCGCTGCCATGAAGGCAAAACTCAATATTGTTTTTTGCGGATCGACCGGAACCGGGAAAACCACCGCCTTAAACGTTCTTTCGCGGCATATCCCGGAAGAGGAACGTATCATTACGATCGAAGATACGCCGGAATTGCGTTTGATGCAGAAGCACGTGGTGACCTTGCAGTCGAAGCCGGCGAATATCGAAGGCCGGGGGGTCATCACCATCCGTGATCTTTTTGTGAACTCTTTGCGCATGCGTCCGGACCGCATTATCATCGGCGAAGTCCGCGGGGAGGAAATGTTGGATTTGATTCAGGCCATCAGCAGCGGCCACTCCGGTTCGTTGGCGATCGTGCATTCGGATTCTCCCGACGATTGCTTCAGCCGCATGGTCATGATGACCTTGATGACCGGCATCCGCTTGAGCACCGAAGAAATCAAGCGCCAGATCGCCAATGCCATCGATCTGATCGTGTATATCGAATTGTATCAAGACGGAAGACGGCGCATCGCCAATGTTACGGATATTTATTATGATGAGGACAAGGACAAGGTCACGCTTACGGATATTTTGACATTTGAAGAAGAGCGGCGTACCGAAAAAGAAATTATCGGTCATTGGAAATTGAATCCCCGCAAACCCGAATTTTTGAAAAAATTTGCCAAACGCAATGTTCCTATGCCCGACGGATTTTTTGTTTAATGCAGAATTAAAATTATGCGCTGGTCACAATATTATCTTCCGACGATGAAAGAAGTTCCTTTAGGGACCGAGGCGGTGAGCCATCAGCTCCTGCTGCGCGCCGGGCTCGTTCACATGCTGACTTCGGGCGTGTATTCCTATCTGCCTTTGGGATACCGTGTCCTCAAACGGATCGAGACGATTATCCGCGAAGAAATGAACGCCATCGGGGCGCAAGAATTATTCTTGCCGTGCCTGCAGCCGATCGAACTTTGGCAGAAGACCGGCCGGGATCAGACGATGAAAGAGGTCATGATCCGTTTTGAAGATAAGCGCGGCCGCAAAATGTGTTTGGGCCCCACGCACGAAGAGGTGATCACGGATTTGGTGAAGGACCATGTGCATTCGTATCGGCAGCTGCCGGTCGTGCTGTATCAGATCCAAACTAAATTCCGGGACGAAATCCGCACGCGTTTCGGTATTGTCCGGGCCTGCGAGTTTATCATGAAGGATGCTTACAGCTTTGACCGGGATAAAGCCGGTTTGGAAAGAAATTATCAATTGATGTACGGGGCCTACCAGAAAATATTTCAGCGCTGCGGGTTGGATGTGGCGATCATCAAGGCGGATTCCGGTGCCATGGGCGGGGATGTTTCGCATGAGTTTATGGTGCCGGCGATGATCGGGGAGGATGCCATCATGCAGTGTCCGTCGTGTAAAGCCATGAGCGGCGCCGATGACAAACATGCAGAAGGCAAGACCTGCCCGCAATGCCACAAGGGAAAACTGGAGAAACAGGTCGCGATCGAATTGGGACATATCTTTCAATTGGGAACAAAGTACAGTCAGGCCCAGGGCGCGGTATTTCTCGATGATCAGGGGAAGCAGCAGCCGATGATCATGGGCTGTTACGGGATCGGAGTGAGCCGTCTTATTGCCGCCGTGATCGAAAAAAATTATGACGCGGCCGGCATCATCTGGCCGCAAGACGTGGCGCCTTTTGATGTGGAAATTCTGCCGGTGCAGGCGGCGGAAAAAGCGATCATGGATCTGGCGAATAAATATTACCAAGATTTTCGGAAAAACGGCTGGGAAGTCCTTATGGATGACCGCGAGGAGAGTGCCGGCCGGAAATTTAATGACGCCGATCTCGTCGGAATTCCCTGGCGGGTAACGATCGGCAAGCGCAATTTGGCCGAAGGTAAGGTCGAGCTCAAGAATCGCCGGACCGGAGAGACTTTATCCGTGGCCAAAGAGGCAGTCCAGCAGAAGTTGCAGGAAGTCCTTTGATAACCCATTTTATTAAAGAGAACACGACCATGGATATCCGGGAAGAATTAACAGTTAAAGTCAGCGATCTGCTGAAACCGTTTTTAGCAGAATTGAATCTTGTTTTGGTGGATCTTGTGGTGAAACGCCGCCAGAAAGAGTATTACATTGAAGTCATTCTCGATCGGCCGACGGGCGGGATCACGATCGCGGAATGTTCAATCGTCAATAAGCGTTTGAATGAACAATTGGGGATGGTCAGTGCTATTCGTGAGGATTATATTTTGGAAGTTTCCTCTCCCGGGTTGGATCGGCCGTTGAAAACACAGCAGGACTTTTTGCGGGTGATTAACCGGCTGGTGCATTTTCATTTGGCAAGTCCGATTCACGATAAGCTGGACCATGAGGGATTGGTCAATAAGGCGGAGAATGGAAGTGTTGTGATCATCTCGGATTACGGAGAAGTCACCATTCCTTTGAACACTATTAATAAAGCCGTACAAGTGATTAATGATTAAATCAATGATGAAGAAGGAAGGATTGAATTATGGAAAGCGAATTATTAGGAATTCTTGAACAATTAGAACGCGACAAGGGGATCAATAAAGAGATTTTGATCCAGGCTGTCGAGTCAGCGGTGGCTTCGGCCGCCAAAAAAATTTGGACGATCGGCAAAGAAGAAGAAATTAAGGTCGTCTTAAATCGTAAAACGGGAAAATTGACCGCTTTTGCCGGTGAACAAGAGATCCGCTCCAGTGAATTCGGCCGGATCGCCGCCCAGACCGCCAAACAGGTGGTGGTGCAAAAGATCCGCGAGGCAGAGAAGGATGTGATCTTTGCCGAGTACCAAGCGCGGATCGGACAGATCATCAGCGGGAGCGTTTATCGTTTTGAAAAAGGCAGCATCATTGTGGATTTGGGTAAAACCGAGGCCTATATTCCCCGCAGTGAGCAGTCCAAGCGGGAAGAGTTCCGTCAGGGAGACCGCGTCCGTGCCTATATCCTCGACGTGCGGCGGGAAAACAAAGGCCCGCAGGTGATCCTCTCGCGCGGCAATCCGAATTTTATTCGCCGGCTTTTTGAGCTGGAGGTTCCGGAAATTTATGAAGGTATCGTGGAGGTCAAAGCCATTTCCCGCGATGTCGGTGAGCGGACCAAGATCGCCGTCTATTCCAAGGACGATAAGGTCGATTGCGTGGGGGCGTGCGTGGGAATGCGCGGGGCCCGGGTCAAGAACATCGTCTCGGAAATCCAGGGAGAAAAGATCGATATCGTCCGTTATTCTTCGGATATCAAAGAGTACATTCAGGCGGCTTTGTCTCCGGCGGAGATTTCGCAGATCCAGGTGAATCACCAGGATAAAAAAGCCAATATCATCGTTGCCGACGACCAATTATCTTTGGCCATCGGCCGTCATGGACAGAATGTCCGTTTGGCCAGCGAGCTGGTCGGCTGGGAACTGGATATTTTTTCCGCTGCCCAATGGCAGGAAAAATTGAAAGAGGTCGAGGCGGAAGAAGGTCAGTCCGGCCAAGAGGAAGAGAAAAAAGTGCCGGAAGAAAAAGCAGCCAAAGATCAGCGGGAACCTTCGCTGGTCGATTTGAGCGGTGTCGGCGATAAAGTTCTGGAGGCTCTCCAAGAAGCCGGTTTTGACAGTCTCGAAAAAGTCGCCAAAGCGGATGTCGAACATTTGACACAGGTCAAGGGTTTGGGTAAAATCAAGGCGGCTAAACTCATTAAAGAAGCTAAAAAATTATTGAAAGAATAATAGAAAGAAGTCATTTTATGCGTGTTGCTGATTTAGCAAAAGAATTAAATACGACGGACGCGGCGATCTTGGCCAAGTTGAAGGCCCTGAAGCTCAAAGCCAAAGGCGGCGAGCAAGAATTAAATTCAGTGGTTTTAAGTGTTCTGAAAAGCGAGCATAAGAAAAATCCTAAGGATTTCCCCGCTGCGGCTTCCGTAAAAAACGCTGCCAAAGAGTCTAAGGTCAAGGCCCCCGAGCCCAAGCAAGAAAAGGCCGCAATAAAAATTTCCAAAAAAGAAGAGCCCAAGACCGCGCAGAAAAAAACGGGAAAAGAGAAAGTAGAAAAAACCAAGACGCCCGTAGTCAAAAAAGCCGCCAAGCCCGCCGTGCAGGCTGTTGAGAAAACCGAGAAGGTTGAGAAGAAACCTGCCGCCGTTGAGCCTCCCAAAACCGTTGAGGTAAAAGCTCCTCCCGTCGCCGCAGTCCCGGTCGTGAAAGCGGTTGAGCCGGTCAAACCCAAATCCAAGATCAGTGCCGAACCTTTTGTCACCCTCAAGCCTTTGCCTAAAAAGAGAAAAAGATTTCCGGAGCGGGGTATGCCCGGGGCGCCGGAGTCAACTTCTGATATCGGTGCAGCCGCGGCTGGAGCAGGCGTAGAATCTCATGCGCCGGAATCCGGACAAGCTTCGCTTGCTGAAGCTAGAGACACCTCACATTTCCCGGAAATCGAAGTGAGCGTTCCGATCACGATAAAAGATCTAGCCACGCGTCTTCAACAAAAACCCAGCATTCTTTTGACGAAGTTGATGCAGATGGGCATGCTGGCCAACATTAATCAGAGTTTAGGAGAAGAGATCGTCCGCAAGCTGGCGACCGAGTTTGGATTTAATATTGCAAAAATTAGAACACAGGAACAGCAACTCCTCGAGTCCCATCAAGTCGAAGAGCAGGATCCTAAATTATTAAAGCCCCGGGCTCCGGTTGTGACATTCATGGGGCATGTCGACCACGGAAAAACGTCCTTGCTGGATAAAATACGCAAAAGCAAGATCGCGGATTCCGAACACGGCGGGATTACGCAGCACATTGGGGCCTATTCTGTGCAACTCCCGAAGGGAAAGATCACTTTTCTTGATACTCCGGGTCACGAAGCCTTTACCGCGATGCGGGCCCGCGGAGCGCACATTACGGATCTGGTCGTTTTGGTCGTTGCCGCCGACGAAGGGATCATGCCGCAGACGGAAGAAGCCTTGGATCATGCCCGGGCGGCGGAAGTGCCGATCGTTATTGCCTTAAATAAAATTGATAAAAAGAATGCGGATCCCGATCGGGTCAAAAAGCAACTTATGGAACATGGCTTGACGCCGGAAGACTGGGGAGGAAAAACTGTGGTGACCGGTGTTTCCGCAACAACGGGCGAAGGTATCGACAGTTTGCTGGAAATGATTTTGCTGGAAGCCGAGCTTTTGGAATTGAAAGCGAATCCGGATAAAAAAGCCTCGGGGATCGTCGTGGAGGCGCAATTGAGCCGCGGCCGCGGAGCCGTGGCTGATCTGATCGTGCAGAGCGGAACTTTGCACGAGGGAGATTTCGTCGTCGTAGGGCCTTATTACGGAAAGATCAAGGCGATGTTTGATGACCGGGACCGGGCCGTGAAAGAGGCCGGACCTTCCATGCCGGTTCAGATCTTAGGTCTGCCGGGCGTGCCTGATGCCGGAGAAATTTTTTATGTCATGTCGGATGAGCGCCAGGCTCGGGAAATTGCCTTACGCCGGGAACAGCAGCTCAAGGACGCAAAATTGTCCTTGAACCAAAAGATCACGCTGGAAGATTTGTACGCGCAAATCCAAAAAGGATATATGAAAGAACTGAACGTTATCCTCAAGGCGGATGTGCAGGGGTCGGTGGAGGCGCTGCGGGATTCTTTAGGGAAGATCCCCAGCGATGAGGTGAAGCTGAAATTCATCCATGTCGGGGTCGGGGATGTCAATCTCTCCGATGTCCTTCTGGCAGTGGCATCGACGGCGATCATTATGGCGTTTCACGTCGGCATTGAGCCCCGCGCCAAAGAAGAACTGGAAAGAAATCCGGTGGATATCCGCCAGTACCGTATTATTTATGATGCGGTGAATGATATCCGCAATGCCTTGGAAGGTTTGCTCGAACCGCGGACAAAAAAGAAATTTGCCGCGCGCGTTGAGATCCGGCAGGTCTTTAAGTTGAGCCGCTCCGGGATTGTCGCCGGGTGTTATGTGCAAAAAGGCCGGGTGCAGCGCAAAGACCGCATGGATATCGTGCGTAACGGCGAAGTGATCTTCTCCGGGGTCCTGTCGAGTTTGAAAAGATTCAAAGATGATGTGCGGGATGTTACGGAAGGCATGGAGTGCGGTATCACGATCACGGGATTTGACAAGATTGAGGTCGGCGACATTATCGAGACTTACGAATTAGAGCAGATCACGAGAAAATTATAACTCAAAATGCAAAAGTCAAAAATTAAAATTGAGGTATCGCGAAGCGATTCTGCAGTTTTTAATTTTTATTTTTGCGTTTTAAACTTAATAAGTGTTTTATGAAAAAGACTGTCTTCAGCGCCATGCGTCCTACCGGAAAGTTGCATTTGGGGCATTTGGTGGGCGCTTTGCAGAATTGGTTAGAGCTGCAAGAGAAGTATTCCTGCATTTTTGGTATCGTGGATTGGCATGCGCTGATGGGCGAATATGAACAAAGTGCCGAGATCGCCGACAATACGCTGGACATGGCGATCGATTGGCTCGCCTGCGGTATTGATCCCAAAAAATCCATCCTGTTCGTCCAGTCGCACGTTCCCGAACATCTTGAACTGCAAATGATCTTATCCTGCCTCACGCCCTTAGGCTGGCTGGAACGGAACCCTACCTACAAAGAACAATTACGTGAAATCACCACGCGGGACTTGCAGACCTATGCCTTTTTAGGCTATCCGGTTTTGCAGGCCGCGGATATTCTGCTTTATAAGGCCAGCCTTGTTCCCATCGGCGAAGACCAGCTGCCTCATTTGGAATTAACGCGGGAGATCGCCCGCCGGTTCAATCACATTTATAAGCAAGAACTTTTTTCCGACTGCGAAGCGATCTTGACAAAAACGCCGCGCCTTTTAGGGACCGACGGCCGCAAGATGAGCAAGAGCTATCAGAACGCCATCAATCTTTCTGATCCGGGAAAAATGGTGCGTACCAAGACGCAAAGCATGTTCACCGATCCTAAACGCATTAAGTTGAGCGATCCCGGCCATCCGAACGAATGCAACGTCTATAGCTACTATCAAATTTTTGCTCCTCAGAAAGAAAAGGACGTGTATGCCTGGTGCACGAAGGCCGAGAAAGGCTGCACCGATTGTAAGAAAATTTTAAGCGATGCCTTGTGGGAAAAACTCAAGCCTATTCAGGAAAAAAGAGAACATTTAGCTAAGGATAAGGACCGCATTCGTGATATATTAGAGGAAGGCCGTAAAAAGGCGAGTGCGATCGCGCAAAAAACCATACAGGAAGTAAAAAAGGCGGTCTTTAAACATGAGTTATAAACTGAAGCTGGATATTTTCGAAGGTCCGCTGGATCTGCTGTTATATTTGATCAAGAAGGACGACATTGATATCAAAGATATTCCCATTGCCGCTATCACCGAGCAGTATATGGAATATATTGAAATGATGAAACTGTTGGACCTGGATATCGTCGGAGATTTCCTGGTGATGGCCGCGACGCTTATGCAGATAAAATCTAAAATGCTCCTGCCCCCGGATCCTTCCGAACAGCAAGAAGAGGAATTTGACCCGCGCGATGAATTGGTCCGCCGCCTGCAGGAATATCAGCAGTTCAAACAGATCGCCGAAGAATTAAAGGTGCGCGAGTCCGCCCGGCAGGACCTTTTTGCGCGGCAGATCGATGCGGCCACGACCAAGGAATTGATCGCGGACGCCAAGGAAGTTTATTTTGAATCGACGCTGTTCGATCTTATCAGCGCGCTTACGACCGCCCTCAAGAAAGTTCCCGGCGATGCCGTCCACAAGATCGTTAGAGAAGAATTTACCGTCGATCAGAAAATCCATGAGATCCTGCATTTATTGATGGATCAGGCCACGCTCCGGCTCAACGAGCTTTTTGCCCGGTGCCGCAGCAAAGTCGAGATCATTGTGACCTTTATGTCGATCCTGGAATTGATCCGTTTGCGGGAAATTGTGGCGATGCAAAAGAGGATGTTTGAAGAGATTGTGGTGATGCGCAATAAAGAAAATATTCTGTCCAATACCAATCCGGAGTAATCCCCGTGTCAGATTCCATGGAAGAAAAAAGACGGTTGATCATCACCCAGGAGACCGAAGAAGACAACATCATCAGCCTGTCGCTGCGGCCGAGCAAGTTGGATGATTTTATCGGACAGAAAGATCTGGTAGAAAATCTTAAAGTTTCTATCCAGGCCGCCCAGCAGCGTCAGGAGCCGTTGGAGCATTTGTTGCTTTCCGGTCCGCCGGGTTTGGGGAAAACATCGCTGGCCTATATCGTGGCGCATGAGATGGGAGCGCGGATCACGATCACGTCCGGTCCGGCGATCGAGCGGGCAGGAGATTTGATTGGGATCTTAACCAATCTGGAGCGAGGGGACATTCTTTTTATCGATGAGATCCACCGGCTTTCCAAGGTCGTGGAAGAATTTTTATATCCGGCGATGGAAAATTATAAGATCGATTTTGTCGTCGATAAAGGCCCTTACGCCAAGACCATCAATTTTAATCTGAAACCTTTCACGCTGATCGGCGCCACGACCCGGAGCGGCCTGCTGGCGTCTCCTTTGCGGGACCGTTTCGGTATCTTTTATCATTTGGATTTTTATCACGTCGAAGACCTGCAAAAAATTATTCTCCAGTCCGCCGGCCGGCTGAACGTTGTGGTTGATGCAGAGGCTGCCTTAGAGATCGCGCAGCGCGCCCGCGGCACGCCGCGGATCGCCAATCGCCTGCTTCGCCGGGTGAGGGATTTCAGCCAGGTCAAAAGCACAGAATCCCGCATCAACAAAGATATTGTGCAGCAAGCCATGCAGACTTTAAATATCGACGCTAAAGGCCTGGACGATATCGACCGGCGCCTTTTAAGATTGATCGATGAGCATTATAAAGGAGGGCCGGTGGGGATCGAGTCTCTGGCGGCGACCTTGAACGAAGAAGTCGATACCCTCGTGGATGTGGTTGAGCCGTACTTGTTAAAAATAGGATTATTAAAACGCACTTCCCGCGGCCGTGAATTGACCGAAGCGGCGGTACAGCATATTCGCGGCACCTCCCGTATTAAAGAAAGCCTGCAGAAAGAATTCTTTAATCATTAAAATTTCCATATCTTTCCAGCTGTCAGGAAGGAAATGACGTTTATGGGAGACTTTGCAAAAATATTGATCTTTTTCGGGATCGTGTTGATCGTGGTGGGGGGTGTCTTGCTGCTGCTCGGAAAAATTCCCGGATTCGGCAAACTCCCGGGCGATATCCTGATTAAACGCGAGAATTTTACCTTTTATTTTCCGCTCACCACGAGTATTCTTATCAGCATCATTATCAGCTTGGTCCTTTTCTTTTTTAATCGGCGATAAATTTTATCCGACGATGACTCGATTCTTTAAAAATAGCATTCTTGCCGGCGCGATCTTTTGTTCTTTTAAACTGCTGGTCGTTTCGGCCGCCGTGCCGGAATCGCCTCAGCAAAAATTTATCCGGGTGGCGGTCTTGCGGCATGTGGATAAGCTCAATATTGAGATCCGCGGCCGTTATGAGATCAGTGATCCGAAGACGCAGGATATTTTATTGCAGGGGCGAAGATTCCGTCGGACATCCATCGCGGCCAGTCCCGGCGGCATAAACATCGGCCAGGTGGAATATCCCCTGGATCAGGTGAAACTTGTTTCCAACAAAGATGTCACGGTGCATATCGGAAAGAAGGACAAGCGGTTTCGCGGCGCCATTGATATTTTTAAAGAAAAAGACGGCCGGCTTTTGGTGATCAACACGGTCGAGCTAGAAGATTATATCCGGGGGATCCTCTATCATGAGGTTTCGCACCGCTGGCCCCTGGAAGTTTTTAAGGTGCAGGCCATCGCGGCCCGCACCTACGCGCTTTACCGCATGGAACGCAGTGCCAAACAGAAGTACGATGTCACGAATGATATTTATTCTCAGGTCTATGGCGGGCGCAGCGCGGAACGGTACCGCAGCAATCTCGCCGTTGATCAAACCAAAGGCTTGGTCATGTTTTATAATAAAAAAATTCTGCCGGCGTATTTTCACGCGACCTGCGGCGGGACAACGGAAGATGTCAGCGAGCTCTGGAAACTGGACCTGCCGCCTTTGAAAGGGAATATCTGCGAATTCTGTAAGAAATCGCCGCACTACCGCTGGAAAAAAAATTTTCGTTCCAAAGACATTCAGGAAAAATTGAACGCGCACGGCCATGCCATCGGCCTGATCCAGGAGATCGCTGTTTTAGAGCGTAACGCCAGCGGCCGGATCAGACGGTTGCAGATCAAAGACCGCAGCGGCCAGGTGCTGACGGTGGCCGGTAAGGATTTTCGCGAGATCGTCGGGCCGAATGTTTTAAAAAGCAATAATTATGAGATCGTCATGCAGGGATATTATTTTGACGCCTATGGCCGAGGCTGGGGACACGGGGTGGGGCTGTGCCAATGGGGGGCCTACGGCATGGCGCTCAAAAAATATTCTTACTCCGAGATTCTCCAATATTATTATCCCGGCATTGCGATCGTTGACTACCAATCACCGGAGTTTGCCGATTCTTCGTTTGCCCAACCCAAGCCTCTTCCGGCAGAATAAAATTTTATGAAGCGCGCCGAATTTTTTTATGAACTTCCTGAAGGGCTTATTGCCCAGCAGCCGCTTGTTTCCCGCGACCAGGCCCGCCTGATGGTGGTGGACCGCCGCGCCAAGAAGATCACTCATGATGTTTTTGCCAATCTTGAAAAATATTTGCCCTCCCAAAGCCAGATCGTTTTAAACGACAGCAAGGTCATCCCGGCGCGGCTCTTTGGCCGACGGGAAAAAACCGGCGGGCAGGTGGAAATTTTTTTGCTGAAACGCCTCGCCCAGAGTAATTCATACCGCACCATGATCCGTCCGCTGAAGAAATTAAAGATTGGTGAGAAGATCTTGTTGAATGGGAATAGTGTCTGGGCGACACTTGAAGACGCGAAAGAAAGGGTCGTTTCGTTCAATACCAATATCGAAAAGTATCTGGATAAGATCGGTCATATGCCCTTGCCGCCGTATATCAAACGGAAAGATGAGGTGAGCGACCGCATCTTTTATCAGACCGTTTACGCGAAAAATCCCGGCTCGGTCGCGGCGCCGACCGCGGGGTTGCATTTTACCGAATCGCTTTTGAAAAGTTTAAAACGCCAAGGACATGACCTGGCGAAGGTGACCCTGCACGTCAATCAGGGGACGTTTAAGCCGGTCGAAACCGATGACATCACGCAGCATCCGATGCATTTTGAAGATTACCGCGTGTCCGTCCCGGCTTTTAAGAAAATTTTAAAAGCGAAGGAGAGCGGCCGGGCGATCGTTGCTGTCGGGACCACGAGCTGCCGTGTTTTGGAAAGTGTCGCAGCAACAGGGAAGCACGCCGGGGAGACAAATCTGTTCATTTATCCCGGCTACCGTTTTCGCCTGGCGGATATTTTAATTACCAATTTTCATCTGCCGTATAGTACACTTCTCATGCTGGTGTATGCCTTTGGCTCGCCGGAATTGCTGCGCCGGGCGTATCAAGAGGCAATTGAGGAAAAATACAGGTTTTATAGTTACGGCGATGCAATGGTGATTAAATGACCAATAACCAAGATCCAAATACCAAAAAATAACCAAGAGTCAAATTTCAATAAACCATTTGGTGTTTGGTTATTGAAATTTTTTTGGTGATTGGTTTTTGATTATTGGTGATTTCAATTATGTTTAAACTTCTTAAAAAAGATTCTCAGACCAAGGCTCGTCTAGGCACGCTTAAAACTTTTCATGGCGAGCTGCAGACCCCGTTTTTTATGCCCGTGGGGACGAATGCCGTTGTGAAAACTCTCTCCACCGAGGATTTGCTCGAGATGGACAGCCCGATCGTTCTCTCCAATACGTACCATACGTATTTGCGCCCCGGGTTGGAGGTCCTCGCACTTGCCGGCGGCCTGCATGGGTTTATGCAATGGGACCGGCCCATGCTGACCGACAGCGGCGGGTACCAGGTCTTTAGCCTGGCGAAACTGCGCAAATTGAGCGACGAGGGCGTCAAATTTCAATCGCACGTGGACGGCTCCACGCATTTTTTTACGCCGGAGAAAGTCATCGATATCGAAAAAATTTTAGGCGCGGATATTATCATGCCTTTGGATGAATGTGCGCCGTATCCGTGCGATCTAAAACTGGCCAAGGAATCGGTGAAGCGCACAACCCAATGGGCCAAACGCTCCCGCGAACATTTTTTAAACCATTCGGACCCGCGGCGTCAGCTTTTGTTCGGGATCATTCAGGGGGCGACATATAAAGAACTGCGCCATCAATCTGCCGAAGAGATCATGCAGATCGGTTTTGACGGCTACGCGATCGGCGGGGTCAGCGTCGGCGAGCCGGTGGATCTCATGTTCGAAACGCTGGATTGGGTGATGCCGCTCTTGCCGGAGACTTCGGCGCGGTATTTTATGGGCATCGGCCTGCCGGATCAGATCGTACGCGCGGCGGGTGAGGGCATTGATATGTTTGATACGTGTATCCCGACGCGCTACGGCCGTCACGGGAGCGCGTTCACGGCAGCCGGCAAGGTCACGGTGCGTAACGGCGAGTTTGCCAAGGACCTGGGGCCGCTCGATGCGACTTGTGATTGTTATGTCTGCAAAAAATACACGCGCAGTTACCTGCGCCACTTGGTCAATACGGGAGAGATCACGGGCTTGCGATTTATTGCTTATCATAATGTGTATTTTTATGTTAAATTAATGGAAAAAATTCGGGCTGCGATCGCCCATGACCGTTACGCGGAGTTTGCGAAGGAGTTTTTGAAAAATTATAATTCTAAAATGGAATAGGTCGCAAAGTCACAAAGATACAAGGTCACAAGTTGTTGCAAAGTTTTACATGTGACATTGTGACTCTGTGACCTTGTGACATTACATATGCTCACTTTCAATATCCTAACGATTTTTCCCAACATGTTCTCGGCGTTGACGGATGAGTCCATCATCAAGCGCGCGCAAGAGAAGAAAAAGGTCGCGATCAAAGTCCACGACCTGCGCGATTACACCAAGGGCAAACACCGCAGCGTCGATGACCGGCCGTTTGGCGGCGGGCCGGGCATGGTGATGCTGCCGGAACCGATCTTTAGCGCGATAAAAAAGATCAAAGGCCGCACCAAGGCCAAAGTGATCCTGACCACACCGAGCGGAAAACCTTTCAGTCAAAAGATCGCGAAAAATTTAGCCAAGGAAAAAAACCTTATCATCCTCTGCGGCCATTATGAAGGCGTGGATGAGCGGGTGGCGGCGCTGGTGGATGAGAGTATTTCGATCGGCGATTATGTGTTGACCGGGGGAGAACTGCCGGCGATGGTCGTGGTCGATGCCATCACGCGGCTTATCCCGGGTGTTTTGGGCAAAGAAGCCTCGCTGGAGTCCGAATCTTTTGAAAATAATTTATTGGAGTATCCGCAATACACCCGTCCGGCGGATTTTAAAGGGATGAAAGTGCCGGCGGTTTTACTTTCCGGCAATCATAAAGACATCCATGCCTGGCGTCATCAAGAATCCCTCAAACGCACTAAAAAATTTAGGCCGGATTTATTGAAATAAGCGGTTGGACCGGGAACCTCAAGACAGTCGCCTGGGAAAGTACACATTTGACATTCGCAAAATCGCGTGGTAAATTTGTTTTGTAGTTCCCTCCTCGATTTCCCTATTCGCAAGCTGCTACCACATTAGAAAGGGGAATCTCATGAAGTCTGCCTCAATTCCATCTGAAGTAGTCGAAAGTAAAATTTATTTGATCCGTGGGCACAAGGTGATGCTCAGCATACATTTGGCTGAGTTATATGATGTACAAACAAAAGTCTTAATTCAGGCGGTTAAGCGGAATTTAAGAAGATTTCCTGAAGACTTTATGTTTCAGTTAACCTGGAAAGAGGCGCAATCTTCAAGGTCACAAATTGTGACCTTGAAGAAAGGGCAAAATATTAAGTATTTACCCTACGCTTTTACCGAACAGGGGATTGCCATGCTTTCGAGTGTTCTTAACAGCGAGCGGGCGATTGATGTGAACATCGCCATTATGAGGGCCTTTGTGAAGTTGCGGGAAGTGCTCTCCAGTCACAAGGAGCTGGCGCTTAAATTTAAAGATCTTGAGGCGCGGCTCGGCAAGCACGATGAAAAAATAGAAGTTATTTTTGATGCTATTCGCCGGCTTATGGCAACACCGCTGGAACCGCCTAAACGGAAGATTGGTTTTCACACCGATTAGGTAGCTTTACATTTTTCCTCTGAAATGCTAGATTAGGCGAGTGAAAAGTTCGGTCCTCACAGCCTCCCGCCAATCTTACCCGCAGCTGGTCAAGGCGATCAAGAACGAAATCGCCTCCGGCCGTCAAATAATCCAACAAACCCAAGCCCAAATGTACTGGAAAGTCGGAAAATATATTTCCGGTTATATTTTGCAGGGCAAAGACCGCGCGCAGTACGGCGTTCATCTTTATGAACGGCTGGCCAAAGATCTGGATGTCAGTGTTGATGTTCTGCAGCGGGCTGTCCGGTTTTCCAAGGAATTCCCAATTTCCGCCGCGCGGCAGAAATTGACCTGGACCCATTATCGCAGTCTTTTAACCTTACCGAATCCAGCTGACAGGCGCGCTTTGATTCAAAAAGCCCTCAATAGAAATTTGACCAGCCGGGAACTGCAAAAAGAAATAACCGTGCGCAAACCGTTTGCGATCGACCCCAACGCGCCGATTCCGCAACTTAAAAGCGAGCGTGGAGAACTCTACACCTACGCAATTATCGAACCCCCTTCATTACAGCCGGTCGAAGGTTACAAATTTGTCGATTGCGGGTTTGACGTCTGGCGGCAAATTCCAACTCAATCCTTAACGAAATTCGACAATGGTACGATCGTCGAATCGGTGAAAACGGACGAGACTTACAAAATAAAATCCACTGACCGCGCGGTCAAAGATCTCTACACCTTTAAAGTCACGGTCGAACGGATTATCGACGCTGACACGCTGGTAGCTCACATTGATTTGGGTTTTAACACCTGGACCAAACAAAAATTGCGCTTGCGCGGCATCGACTGCGCGGAAATTTTGACGGCGGCAGGCCAGCGCGCTAAACGTTTCATCGAATCCAAGATCAAGCCGAATGATTTTGTGATTATTAAGACGCATAAGGACGACAAATACGGACGGTATTTAGTGGACGTGTGGTATTTTTCACGACATACGAAAGACGATATACTAAACACTGTCTTTCTCAATCAGGAGTTATTAAACGAACGCTTGGCGGTAAAATTTTAAATAGGGAATCGGGTGCTGCCTCAGTTTTCATATGCAAAGGGGTGTCCCATTTGGGGTCAGACCCTTTCGCGATAGCCGTTGGGCCAGTCGTATATTAATTGTTAGGTGACCGCATTGTTAAGAACAACACGGAGAACGATGATGACTCGATACTGCACGCCGATGCTGCTTGCTGTTGCATTTATGGTGGGCTGCGCTTCGATGAACACCGTAATGAGTTCTTGGGAGGGTCGCTCTATTGACGATGTAACCGCTGCATGGGGTGCGCCTGAGTTAAGAATCAACCGCACTGATGGTGGAGCCACCTATACTTGGACCACTTTTAGTTCCAACCAGTATGGTGTTCAACAATGCCGACAAACGTTCGTAACTGACTCTACAGGAAAAATAGTTACGTGGTCTTATACTGGCTGCCCTAGATTTGTTAGGAACTGGTGATTTACCACCTAACCCCGCGTTCAACATTGACCTTCGGGTCATTGCGCGCTCCTTCAGCCGGTTAACCTAAGACCTAAGGACTGGGTACCTGGAAATGACGGGAAAGGAGAAGGGAAAGATAAATATGATTAAAACATTCTCAAAAATATTTTTTTTATTCGTGTGTGTCGTGTGCCTGGCCGTTGCGCTGATCGTTTTTTGGGCTTATTTCGTTGCCGGGAAACTAACACTTGATGTTTTCATCATAACGGTGCTGTTTTGCGGGTACGTGATCGTCTTTGAACTGTATCAGATGCGCCGGAGCGTCAACAACGGGCTTCTCCCCATTTTATCCCCGAACAAGGCTCAGTCTTCTTTATATCTTGTCGGCAGCTTGATCTTTGGCGGTATTTCTTTATATTTAGGTCTTGTGGAAATGGCGGATATTTCTCCGTTCGAGCGGAAGCTGTTATTGGCCGGAGGAGTGTTCTTTCTTCTCTATCCGATAACTTCTCTTTGGTGGAAATTCGGCGGAAGCGTAAAATATGATGCTTTGCCGTTGGAAAAGAGGAAGGAAATGGAAACGAGAATGCATTCTCTTCAAAAAATAACTCCGGCCGCGGCTATAATTTTTGCGATCCTATTTACTATATTTTATCTGGCAACACGCTGACTGCTGTAGAAAAGGCGACGGTTCTGTTTTTCAATCGTAGAGCTCCTGTAAAATTTTCCTCCCCAAAAATTATTTTGCCTCGCGTAGATTTAAGTGATATTATTTAAACGCTCCTCGATTTCCCTATAACTGGCAGTCCTCCACTGCCGGCAATTTGTTTTAACGAAAGGGGAATCTTATGAAGCCTGTCTCAATTCCATCTGAAATCATCGAAAACAAAATTTTTTTCATCCGTGGGCACAAGGTGATGCTGGATAAGCATTTGGCGGAGCTTTATGGCGTGTCGACGAAGCGGTTAAAGGAACAAGTCAGAAGAAATTTAAGAAGATTTCCTGAGGATTTTATGTTTGAGTTGACTACTACTGAGGCCGAGACTTTACTTTCAAGGTCGCAATTTGCGACCTTGAAACAAGGTCAAAATATTAAATATCGCCCTTTTGCTTTTACCGAGCAGGGAGTTGCCATGCTTTCCAGTGTTTTAAACAGCGAGCGGGCGATTGATGTGAACATCGCTATTATGCGGGCTTTTGTGAAGTTGCGTGAAATACTCGCAAGCCATAAGGATTTGGCTCGTAAATTTGAGCAGATGGAAAAGAAATATGACACCCAATTTAAAGTGGTATTCGATGCTATCCGTCAGCTCATGACGCCGCCACCGGAGACGTCCAAGCGAAAGATAGGATTTCATACTGATTAGTAGAGAATAATTTAAATCGTTTCCAACTTTGCCTCCGGGCTTTAAGTTGCGGCAGATCCCAGGAAAATGGAGTCCCACGGGCAAAGCCCGGGGCACCTGGATATGACCCGTCTTCGCCAAAATGTTTTCACTTTTGGCTTCGCCGGGTTCATCCGCCTCAATATTATTGGCGGAATCCGCCGTAGCCATTGATCCATCTTTTGGCATTCCTCCACGCGCAATGATCTCCTGCGAAGGCGGATGACCCCGTAATTATCCTCTTTTCCGCATTGCTTTCCACCCGCTTCTGTTATAATAAAAGTGCTTCGTAAGATTCACCCCTTTAAGAATTTCCCACGGAGGAGCGGATTTATTCTCTTTGATATGCATAAAAATTATGTTTGGCTGTTGTTGGCGGGCGTAGGATTAAGCCTGCTGGCCGGCGGTTTAGCTTATGGCGAGGAACCAATGAGCGACGGCAAGCATAAGACTTACTATGACACGGGTGAAAAACAATATGATTCCAAGTATAAAGACGGCAAATTGGAAGGGTTGACCACGGAGTATAAAAAAGACGGAACGGTTAAAGACAAATTTTATTTTAAAGACGATATTCTTATCAGTAAAAGAGCCAATGATCCGGCCCGGGATATGGGAGCGATCGCTTTCCTGTTCCGTCCGTGGTTCTGGATCATTGTTGCCGTTTTAGGGACGGGGGGTTGGTTTTTATTCTCCAGAGTCCTGATGCGGGGAAAATGAAAATTTTTTTGTGGGAATGTTTGAATGTTTCGGCTAGCCCTAAAGTTGCGCGGGAACACTTGAACATTTCGGCTAGCCTTTAAGTTGCGTGGGAGCACTTGACTGTTTCGGCTAGCCCTTACGCCGGAATGCTCATTGGCTATAAAAAGATTCTGAATTGCTTTTTTCGGGATCACTTGTTTTGTCCCGGCGAGACAAAACTGCGTTCGGTTGTCCTCCGCGCTCCTCCGCTGGTGGCGGAGACCGTGCCCGCTTGTCGGACAAACGTCCCTACAAAAGCAATCCAGAATCTTGAGATAAAAAATGGATTGGCGGAATAAATTTTTTCAGGATGTTGCGAGGCCGAAACGGGCAAGGTGTCCCCAACGCTTTGCTTCGCAAAGCGAAGCAGTGGGGACGAGCGAAGGTTTTCATCGAGCGAAATTTTTCACGCTGGGAAAAATAAGCGTTCCGGCGTAATGACCAGCCGAAACAAGTTCCAGGAAAAATTTATGCAGCCAAGCCATAGGGAGCTCCTTCCTCTGATTTTTTAGCACAAAGATACATTTGCCGAAAATTTTGCTTTACGGTAGAATAGCCCTCTGTATGCCCATGGATTTCGAGAAGGTTTTTAAGTTTTTACTGGAGAATTTTGAAAAGCAGGGGGTCTGCTACGCCCTGATGGGAGGGTTCGCCCTGCATGCCGCCGGATATACCCGGGCGACCCAGGATATCGATATCTTGATCCTGAAAGAGGATATGCCCAAGGTCAAGAAATTGCTCCTCAGCTTGGGCTATGAGCTGCTGCATGAAAGCGCGGATGTCTCGAATTTTAAGGGGGCGCTCACGGAATTGGGCCAGATCGACTTTTTGCACGCCCACCGGCACTACACGAAGAATATGTTGAAAAGGGCGCAGGAATGTGGCATACTAAACAACAAATTGACGGTCAAGGTCCTGATCCCCGAGGACATTATCGGCTTAAAAGTTCAAGCCATGGCCAATGACCCCGCCCGGCATACGCAGGATTCGGCGGACATTGAAAAGCTCCTGAAACTCCACAAAGACCGGTTGGACCTCAAACTTTTAAAGGAATATTTCGCATTGTTCGGCCGTGAAAAAGAATTGGCCGAACTGCTGAAGAGAACATAAGATGCTTAGCACGAAAGAAAAAAAAGAAATGCTCCAAGACGCCGGGTGCGCGAAGAGAAGGGATTCTTTCCGCAGAGCCCAAAGCAGCGTCGAGACAGCAGCGTCCAACCCTTCCTTTGATGCTTATCTGAAATTCTTAACGACCGTCCATAAGGTTTTTTCAAGAGTCGAAATATCCAGCCTGAAGTCCTCCGGCAAGAATTTTAAGTTGTAAAAAATCCGAATTGACAGAGGCTGACTTATGTGTTAAATTTGTTCACTCAATCGCAGAAAAAAGCGGCCTTGATAAGCCAAGTATTCATCCGCCTACGCCGAATACCGCGAGCTTACCGGTCGAGGAAGGCGAAAGAAGAAAGAGGCTTCGGCGGATGTTCGCCCTTATCTGAATAAGGCGGATGAACCCGGCGAAGCCCAACGCATAAGCCATTGGGCGAAGACGGGTCATAATTTAGGTCTTACGGCTTTAGCTGTGGGGCTTCATGGAAAGGATTTAAAATGGTCAGTATAGCTGAAACAATCAAAAATATCGAAAAACAATATCTGCGCGCGGATCTGCCCGCCTTCAACGTCGGCGATACCGTCAAAATGAAAGTTAAGGTCGCGGAATCCGATAAAGTCCGTCTGCATCCTTTTGAAGGAATTGTCATCCGTAAGACCGGCAGCGGTGTCAAATCCACCTTTACGGTGAGAAAAGTTTCATTCGGGGAAGGGGTGGAAAGAACGTTTCCCATCCATTCACCGGTGATCGAAAGCCTCAAAGTTGTCCATAAGGGCCTGGTCAGACGCGCCAAATTATATTATCTGCGTGACCGCGTGGGCAATAAAGTCAGTGTAAAAACCGATCATGCCGAACCAACGGCAAAGCCGGCACAACCGGCACAGCCTGCGGCCTAATAGTTTTTTTGCAGGTCATTCCCTTCGTAAAAATTCAGCGGTTTAATCCTTAAGTTTTTATCCATGACCCAATCAACAGCTTTCTCGATGCTGACATACGAACAGCAAGCCAAACGGGAAGGATTTGATTTTATTATCGGCGTGGACGAGGCAGGCCGCGGTCCGCTTGCCGGGCCGGTGGTCGCTGCCGCGGTTTTTCTTAAAAGTGAATCTTTCCAGAACACCATCCGGGATTCCAAAAAGATCAGTGCTCTGCAGCGGGAAAAAGCCTTTGACGAGATCCAGGCCAATGCCCAGGTGGGTGTGGGCCTGGTGAGCGAAGGCATCATCGACCAATGCAATATCTTGCAGGCGACCTACCAGGCGATGAACATCGCGGTAACGGAATTGCTGGGAAAAATTTTGACCAATGAAGCCGCGCCTGATCTGCGGCGCAAGGTATGCCTTTTGATCGACGGAAATTCTTTCAAAACAGATTTGCGGGTTGCCTACAAGACGATTATCGGTGGGGATGATCTGAGCCTTTCGATCGCCTGCGCTTCGATCATCGCCAAGGTGACCCGGGACCGTATCCTCAATGAGTATGATAAAGTGTATCCGCAATATGGTTTTAGCAAACACAAAGGTTATCCGACCCCGGAGCATAAATTAGCCATCAAAAAACACGGCCTTTCGCAAATTCATCGAAAGACATTTAACTCTGTTTAATGAACCGATCTAAAAAAGAATTAGGGCAGCATGGCGAAGATCTGGCGGTGGAATTCTTGCAGCGTCAGTGTTATAAAATTTTGGAGCGGAATTTTCGCAACAAACTGGGTGAGGTGGATATCATTGCGCTGGATGCGGGTGTCATCTGTTTTATCGAAGTGAAGACCCGCCGCACGGCGTTGTGCGGCACGCCGTTCGAGGCGATCTCCCGGCCCAAACAGTTCAAGCTCGCCCGGCTGGCCCTGAGTTATTTGAAATACAAAAGATTGCTGGAGCGGCCGGCGCGTTTTGATGTGATGGCGGTCTCGCCCAATGCCGGCGAGGCAGAACAGGTCGAGATCATCAAAAATGCTTTTGATTTTCCTTGCTGAGATTATTTTTCTTATGAGAAAATTTCCAGGTAGTTGTTGAAAAGGATAATGCTTTACGCTATCATAAATTCATTACTATTTTTGTGCAGGCCCGTGCTAACAATATCTTCGCTTCCGCCGGTTGAACCTTATTGACCTTTGTACAACCAAATAATAAGGAAGTCAATACCAGGCCTTTTCTTCCAGATGGCAAAGGTCTAATACTGGTTTCCATCATTGTTATTGGTTAGGAAAAGACCAGTAATGTCAAATTTTAAAAGTTTTACGCTTACACAATACCTCGACGTTCTTTCGCAGCGGACGCCTGTTCCCGGGGGAGGCTCGGCCGCGGCACTGACCGCGGCATTAGGCGCGGCGCTTTTATCGATGGTCGCCAATTATTCTTTGGGCAAGGGGAAACCCCAGGCTATCGAGAATAAAATCCAGAAAATTTTAAATAAAAGCGAACAGCTGCGAAAAAGGTTTTTGGAACTGGTGGACCTGGACGCGGAGGCTTATTTGAAAGTGGCGCAGGCCGGTCAAGGCGATGCCAAGGCGAAAAAGGCGGCCTTGAAAGGGGCACGGGCGGTTCCTTTAGAGGTGGGGCGTTTGTGTTATAGCGCGGTTCAGCTGGCGCCGGATCTCGTCAAGTACGGGAACCGGTATCTGATCAGCGACGTTCAGGTGGCGGTGGAATTTTTGCTGGCGGCTTTTAAATCGGCGATGATCAATGTGGAGATCAATAAGTGAAGGATGCGGTCATGAGTACCCAGCTTTTGGACGGAAAAGTTTTGGCAGGGAATCTTAAGGAGTCTTTGAAAAAGGAAGTTGAAAAGCTTAAGCAGACGACCGGGGCGGTGCCGCATCTTGTCAATGTCATGGTCGGCAATGACCCAAGCGCCGGCGCGTATGCCAATTCACAAAAAAAGATCGCCGAGCAGATAGGTCTTCATTACGAATTGGTCAATCTGCCGCAGAGCACTACACAGTCCGAACTCATTCAGTATATTAATAAATTAAATAAAGATCCCGGCGTGCACGGGGTCATGGTGTATAAACCTGTTCCGGCACAGATCAATCACCGGGAGGTGAGCAATTGTATCGCGGCTGTCAAGGATCTGGAAGGGGTCAATGCGACGAATATCGGCAAAATTTTTTTGGGCGAGGCGAGCATCATTCCCTGCACACCGGCCGCGGTCATGGAGCATCTCCGGTCAACCGGTGTGAGCCTGCGCGGCAAGGAAGCGGTGATCGTGGGCCGCAGCGACATCGTTGGTAAACCGCTGATCCTGCTCTTGCTGCAGCAGCACGCGACGGTCACGGTCTGCCACAGCGCA
>MHGP01000017.1:0-11881 GCA_001805615.1 Omnitrophica WOR_2 bacterium RIFCSPHIGHO2_02_FULL_48_11 | reverse complement strand
ATGGATCAAAAAAGGCGCGATCGTCATCGATGTCGGCATCAATCAGGTGGGGGATAAGCTCGTCGGCGATGTGGAGTTTGCGGCCGCGGTCAAACGCGCTTCCTATATTACTCCCGTGCCCGGCGGTGTAGGCCCGGTAACGGCCGTGATGCTGATGAGAAACGGTATTGAAGCTTATAAACTCCAACAAGGAAAATAGGAAAAAATGAAACGTGTTGTTGTCCTAGGAAATTCTTTAGCCGGCGGCAAGGCGCTGGCCGACATCCGCGCCGCTCAACCGGAGGCGGAATGCCTGCTGGTGAGTCTGGACGGGAATTTGCCTTATGATCCCAGCCGGCTCGCCGAATATCTCGCCAAAGATATTTCGCAGGATGACATTATGTATCAGTCGCCCAAATATTATGCGGAAAATAATATTCAGATCATTCTTGATAAAAAGATCGAGAAGGTCAATTTCAAAAAGAATCAGCTTGCGACCGATCAAAAAGAAATCATCGGTTATGATATTTTGATCATTGCGGAAACGCCGGACCATAAATTTCCGGACATCAAAGGGACGAACAAAAACAGCGTTTTTAATTTGAATAAATTGGCGGATGTGAACCAGCTTTCCAAAGATCTTATTTTTATCAACAGCGTTGTTATCCAGTCCGATGCGTGGGCCGGCGTGCAGCAGGCGTATGCCTTGCGCAAAAGAGGCAAAGAGGTTTTGCTGATCGTTTCAGCGAAGTCGGTTGTGGCGCAACTGGCAGAAGAGGGTGTGAAGCTTATCACCGAGAATTTGGAAGCGCAGGGGATCCGTATCCTTTTTGACAGTGCCATTGCCGAAATTCTGGGCGACGGCGATGTGAAGGCGGTGCGTTTGAAATCCGGAAAAGTTTTGGCCGCGGATGCGGTCCTCTTTGATGAGGTGCTGCCGAATTTGCGGATATTTCAGGACAGTCCTTTGCAGACGGAGCAAAGGATCAAGGTGAATTCTTTTCTGAGAACAAATATCGAAAATGTTTATGCCGTCGATGCGGTGGCCGAACTGGCCAGTGCCTCAACCCAGGATTTGTTGGAGCAGGGCAGGGTCGTTGCGGCAGTCCTCCAGGGGCAAGACGTGGCCTTTGTTCCTTCTCTTGCCTGGCAGGGTTTTTCTGCGCCTGACCTGTCGGTTCAATGGATCGGACAGACAGCCGTCTCGGCAGAGACTCAACGGCACAGCCGGTGCCATCTAGCGTCAAAAATATACAAAGAAATTTTTGTTTCTGAAAATCAGATCAGCGGGGCTGTTTTGATCAATGCCGGTCAATTGCAGGAACCTATCCGCCGGGCGATCCAGGAAAAAACCGATGCCCGCAGCGGGCTGGATAATATTCTTAATAGCGATGCTGTGCAGACTCAGTCGTCCTTGGCAGGGGAGGCAGCAGCTGCCAATCCTAGTCTCTCCGATCAGGGAAGCTAACCATTGTTAACATTTTTCTTGCCAAAATAAAAATTATGTATTATCCTAGTGTTCAGAACATACGGATTTTAGCTTGTCGAAATTTTTCCGCACTTTTAATCATATCCATATCATTACTGACCTTTCCAGCGCATGCTTTCGCAGGAATCACAGATAAAACAGCCGAAGAATATCGTACTAAAGGCTATGCTGAGCAGCAGAGAGGTAATTTCGAACAGGCATTGGTGTTTTATACCAAATCCCTCGAATTAGCCTCCAACAACGCGACTGCCTGGAATGATATCGGTGTTCTTTTCGAGCAGCTGGGTATTGAAACAAAAGCAGAAGAGAGTTATCTTAAGGCCACTAGGGTCAATCCTCAATATCTTCCACCGTACACCAATTTGGCATTTCTTTATCATAAAAAAGGCAACATTGCCAAGGCCATTGAGTATTTTGAAAAGCGGGTAGAGCACGGGGGAATTGCTGACCCCTGGGCAGAAAAAGCCAAGGCGGAACTGCTCAAGATCGATCCAGAGCGGCAGAAAAAAATGATGCAGGAAGAAAGTGAGCGCCTGGCCCAAGAAGTGATCCAAAAAGCCCGCGATGAGTTTGCCACACAGGTGGCCCGCGCCGAAGGACATTATCAGGAAGGGCTCAATTACTGGGACGAAGAAAGTTATGACGCCGCAGTCGAAGAATTTGACGCCGCTTTATCGTTAACTCCCCAAAATCCCAAAATGCTGCGTGCCCGTGAAGAGGTGCTGCAAGATAAGCTGAAAGAGCAGATTACTGAACAGACAGACGAGGCCTTAGAGATGTTAGAGGAAGGTGATTTTCATTCTGCCAGAGACGAATTTCGAAAAATACTCACCATTATTCCAAGTGAACCTGTTCAAAATCCCAATAAATAAATACTATTCTCTAGATATGAATTGTTTTTTACACGGTTAGGGTCGATTAATGCCTGCGGCGAAGTTATTTTTGATTGATGCTCATGCCTTGTGCTACCGCTCTTATTTTGCCATCCGGAGTTTAACAACGAGCAAAGGACAGGCCACCAACGCGGTTTACGGCTTTGTCAGCACCTTGCGCAAGATCCTGCGGGAGTATAAGCCGGAATATATGGCGGTGTGCTTTGATGTGGGGAAGAAGACGCACCGGCAGGAAAAATTTGCGGCTTATAAGATCCAACGGCCCAAAATGCCGGATGATTTGATCAGCCAAATCCCTATCATTAAAACCGTGGTGGAGGCCTATCATCTGCCGGTTTTGGAACAGGAAGGTTTTGAGGCAGATGATGTGATCGCCACCATCGTCCATCAGGTTTCCCAAAAAGATCTGGATATTGTGATCGTCAGCGACGATAAGGACATGTACCAGTTGATGAGTGAAAAGGTAAAAATTTTCAGCGTCCGTAAGGATACGATGCTGGATTACGCTCAAGCCCGGGAACAGCTGGGGATCGAGCCGCAGCGTATCGTTGATTTCATCGGCCTGGCCGGGGACACGAGCGACAATATCCCCGGGGTGAACGGGATCGGGGAAGTGACGGCCAAAGCGCTGATCAAGGAATACGGAGAATTGGAAAATATTTTCGCCCATCTCGATAAAATAAAATCCGCCAAGGTGAAAGAAAAGCTTACCAATCAAAAAGACGCAGCCTTGTTCAGTCGCGAACTTTCCATTTTGGAGACGCAGGTGCCGATCCGCTGTGAGCTGCAGGATATGGAAGTGAAAACCCCGGACCCGCAAAAATTGCTGGAATTATTCAAAGAACTGGAATTTCGTAAATTCGCGGAAGAATTTTCCGCGGCAGTTCCCGCGGCCGCTTCTCTTGAGATCAAAACGGTTTCGTCAGCGGCTGATCTGGAAGATTTGATCCACAAGATCCGGAAAGCCGGGGAATGTGCGCTGCTTTTTGATAATTCCGCCGAGGAGAGTTTTCTCTTTAACGGTATGATGCTCGTGGTTGAGGGAGATATTTATGAGGTGCCCGAGTCGTCGGTGGCAGATCTGAAAACAATTTTTGAAGATAACGCCCTTTTAAAGATCACTCACCACGTGAAGGAAGTGATGAAGCTCCTCTCGGCTCAGGGGATCGCTTTGAAAGGAAAAATTTTTGATGTCATGCTGGCCGGTTATTTGCTGGATCCGGCCAAATTGTCCTATGCGGTGGAATCCCTGGCCTGGGAACATCTTAAGGTTTCGCTCTCGGCGCAGCAGCGGTTGGCCGCAGAAGTCAAATGCGTTGCCCAGCTTTATCCTATTTTGTTGGAGCAGCTCAAGGACAAAGAGCTTTTAAAATTGTTCACGGAGATCGAGATACCGCTGGCCTATGTTTTATTCCGCATGGAAACAGCCGGCGTCAAATTGGACCTTACGTTGCTCAATAATTTGGCCAAGGAAACAGAAAAGGGCGTGGCCTCGCTCGAGGAGCGTTTATATAAAATAGCCGGGGTCACGTTCAATCTCAATTCCCCGAAACAGCTGAGCCAGGTGTTGTTCGAAAAATTAAAACTGCCGGTCGTCAAAAAAACAAAGACCGGATTCTCGACGGACGAAGAGGTCTTGACGAAACTGGCCGCCCAGCACGAATTGCCGGCGCTGATCTTGGAGTACCGCCAATTGGCCAAATTGAAATCCACGTATATTGATGCGCTGCCCAAATTGGTTGATGTCAAAACCGGACGGCTGCACGCGTATTTTAATCAGGTCGGGACCGAGACCGGGCGCTTGAGTTCCAATAACCCTAATTTGCAAAACATCCCGATCCGCACCGAGCTGGGACGGGAGATCCGCAAGGCCTTTATCGCTTCCGGCAAACATCAGGTGATCATTGCGGCGGATTATTCGCAGATCGAACTGCGGATCTTGGCGCACCTTTCGCAGGATAAAAATCTCGCCGCGGCTTTTCAAAGGGATGAGGATATCCACCGGTTCACGGCTGCCTTGATCTTTGATGTCCCGGAAAAAGAAGTGACGGATAAAATGCGCGATGCCGCCAAGCGGGTCAACTTCGGCATCATTTACGGGATGAGCGCTTACGGATTGTCCCGGGATCTGAACGTTCCGGTGGACGAGGCGCAGGAATTTATCGACAAATATTTTTTACGCTACCCGGATGTCAAAAAATTCATGGATCATGAGATCAAAAAGTGCCAGGAGAAAGGGTATGTCGTGACACTCTTGAACCGCCGCCGTTATATCCCGGAAATCAACACCCAAAATATGTCCATGCGGCAATTCGCCGAACGTCAGGCCATCAATACGCCGGTCCAGGGATCGGCAGCGGATCTGTTAAAGCTGGCGATGATCAATATTCAAAAAGAATTGGAAAAGCAAAAACGCCGTTCGCAAATGATCATTACGGTTCATGACGAATTGGTCTTTGATGTGCCGCGCGAAGAACAGGCGGAGATGATCAAGTTGATCCGTCATGAAATGGAGCATCCGCTCAAGCTGTCCGTTCCGATCAAAGTGAGCGTGAAGGTCGGAGATAACTGGCTGCAGATGAAGGAAATTAATTAGCTCATAGTTTTTAGCTCATAGTTTAGATGGATTTAAGAGCTATGAGCCAAGAGCCCAAGGACTAAAACATGAAGATCGCCCTCTGTGCTGCTGAGGTTGTGCCGTTCGTGAAAACCGGTGGGTTGGCGGATGTCGCCGGCACGCTGCCGTTGGCTTTGGAGAAACTGGGGGAAGAGGTCGTTGTTTTTTTGCCCCGGTATAAAAATATTAAGGCATCCAAGGACGCCGTCAAAAAGCTCAGCGATACCGTTTCTTCAACGACGATCGGCCAGAATATCACAGTGTATTTTATTGAGAATCCCCGGCTTTACAACCGGGAAGGCATTTATGGGGACAAACAAGGCGATTATCCGGATAATCTGGAACGGTTCCAATTCTTTTGCTGGAAAGTTCCGGAAGTTTTGAAGCAGTTGAAAATTCCGGCGGACATTGTTCATTGTCATGATTGGCAGACAGGGTTGATCCCGGCGTATTTAAAATTTGCGCACCAGGCCGACCCGTTCTTTAAGAAAATCAGATCCGTGATGACCATTCATAACCTGGCTTATCAGGGGGTTTTTCCGAAGGCAGGGTTTGCTAAGCTGCGGCTGGACAAAAAATTATTTTCCCACGAAGGTTTTGAGTTTTATGACAAGGTTAATTTTTTAAAAGGCGGCATTGTCTATAGCGATCATGTGACAACGGTTAGTCCGCAGTATGCCAAAGAGATCAAGACACAAAAGTTCGGGTGCGGATTGGAAGGGGTCTTGCAGCATCACAAAGGAGACGTGACGGGGATCTTGAACGGCCTGGATTATGACACTTGGGATCCGCAAACGGATCCGTTGCTGGAGCATAAATTTTCTTTTGAGACCATTGCGCAGAAATATCAAAATAAAAGGAAATTGCAGGAGCAATCCCGCTTGCCTTTAAAGGACAATGTTCCGCTCCTTGGTTATGTGGGACGGTTGGTCCACCAGAAAGGATTTGATCTGCTGGCTGAGGCGGTGGATGAGCTTATGAAAACGGATCTGCAGCTGGTCATCCTCGGTGTGGGAGAAGAAAAGTATCATCAGCTGTTAAAGAAATTGGTGGCGCGTTATCCGCAAAAGATCGCCTGTCATGTGGAGTACAACGAACGTATGGCACACCGGGTTTATGCCGGATCAGATTTATTTTTGATGCCGTCGTGGTACGAGCCTTGCGGGTTAAGTCAGATGATCAGCCTGCGTTACGGCACGATTCCCGTAGTGCATAGGACCGGCGGACTGGCGGATACGATCGTTCCTTTTGATTCTTCCAAACCGCCGGGAAACGGATTTCTTTTTGAGGAATACAGCGTGCGGGATCTGGTCGCGACGGTTAAGACCGCCGTCAAAGTTTATCATGACAAGAATACTTTTCAGCGCCTGATGGACCGGGGAATGAAGTTGCGTTTTTCCTGGGATCATTCGGCCAAAGAATATCAAAAGGTTTTCAAGCGATGCTTAGCGTCGGGATAACAGGAAGTTTCGGGACCGGAAAAACAGCGGTCGCCAAGCTGCTGGCGCGGCAAGGCGCTAAAGTTTTAGATGCCGACGAAATAGCGCACCGGCTGATCGCGCCGCGCGGGACATGCTATCCGACGATCGTTCGGCAATTTGGCAAGGGGATCCTGACCCGGGGGTGTATTGACCGCCGGAAATTAGCCCGTATTGTTTTTGCCGATCCCCGTAAGCTGAAGCAGCTCGAAAAAATCATCCACCCGGCGGTAGGACGGGAGGTCCGGGCAAAGTTAAAGGGGTTTGCCAAAAATAAAAGAAACCGGATCGTTGCGGTTGAGGTCCCGTTGCTTTTTGAATCCGGCCTGAACCGTTTGGTGGATCAGGTGATCGTGGTGAAATCCAGCCGCGAGGTTCAATGGAAACGCCTGACCGCGCGTTCCAATATGCCGAAGGAGGAAATTGCAAAACGGATACAATCGCAAATGCCGCTGCAGGAAAAGATCAAGCGGGCGGATTTTGTGGTCGATAATTCCGGTGACCTTAATAATACCCAAAAACAAGTCCGAGAAATATGGGACCAATTGATAAAAAAATATGTTTAACAATTTAATCTAAAAGGTGGGTTGTATGCCAAAAATGAATCCTAAAGACAAAGTGAAAGTTAATCAGGAGGAAGAAACGATGGAAAATGGAAGTGCCAAAACGGCCGAAAAGGAAAAGCTGCCCTTGACCAAGCCGGTGGACAAAGAGAATCAGCTCGACATCACCAAATTGAAGGATATGAAGATATCCGAGCTCAATAAGGTCGCCAAGGACATGGGGGTCAACGGTTTGAGCGGGATCAAGAAGCAGGATTTGATCTTTAAGATCCTGCAAGGCCAGGCGGAAAAAGAAGGGTTGATGTTCGGAGAAGGGACCCTGGAGATCCTCTCGGAGGGTTTTGGTTTCTTACGAAGCGTCAATTACAATTATTTGCCCTGCCCGGACGATATTTATGTTTCGCCTTCACAGATCCGGCGGTTTGATCTGAAGACCGGGGACAGCGTGAGCGGACATATCCGCCCTCCCAAAGACGGAGAAAAATATTTTGCGCTTTTAAAGGTCGAGGCGGTCAATTATGAAAATCCGGAAAAAGCCAAAGATAAGATCCTCTTTGATAATTTGACCCCGCTCTATCCGCAGGAGCGTATCCTCTTGGAGATAAACCAGGGAGAGACGTCCATGCGCATCATGGACATTATCACGCCTCTGGGGAAGGGACAACGGGCCTTGATCGTCGCTCCTCCGTACAGCGGCAAGACCGTGCTTTTGCAAAAGATCGCCAATTCCATCACGCAAAACAATCCGGATGTGATCTTGATGGTGCTTTTGATCGACGAGCGCCCGGAAGAGGTCACGGATATGCAGCGCCACGTCAAGGGCGAGGTCATTGCCTCCACCTTCGATGAACCGGCGGAACGGCATGTGCAGATCGCCGAGATCGTTCTGGAAAAGGCCAAGCGTTTGGTCGAGCACAAACGGGATGTGGTGATCCTGCTGGACAGCATCACGCGTCTGGCGCGCGCCTATAACACGGTTGTGCCGCACAGCGGGAAGATCCTCTCCGGCGGTGTGGATTCCAACGCGCTGCACAAACCCAAAAGGTTTTTCGGCGCCGCGCGGGCCGTGGAAGAGGGAGGCAGCTTGACCATTATCGCCACGGCTCTCGTTGATACCGGCAGCCGCATGGACGAAGTTATTTTTGAAGAGTTCAAAGGGACCGGTAATATGGAATTGCAATTGGACCGCAACTTATTTCAGCGCAGGATTTATCCGGCCATCGATATCAAACGGTCCAATACGCGTCATGAGGAACTCCTGGTCGCCAAGGACGAGCTGCAGCGGATGTGGCTGCTGCGCAAGGCCATCCATGACCTCAATTCAGCCGAGGCGATGGAGCTGTTAATCGACAAGATCGCCAAGTATAAGACCAATAAAGAATTTTTTGACAATATGAATAAATAGACTATAATTTATCCTCTATTACAAAGGGTTCCATAAGAGCATAAGGCCGTCATTAAATTTTAATAATGGCGAGCCTCGTCATTCCTTCTGAAGAGAAAATGACGAAAATGACGGGAGTGAACAATGAAGGACAATTTGCATCCAGCCTACGAAGAGACAACCATTACCTGCGCGTGCGGTGAAGTGATCCACACCCGTTCGACCCGCAAGAATATCCGGGTGGAAATCTGCTCGAAGTGTCATCCGTTTTTTACCGGAGACAAGAAGTTCGTCGATACCGCCGGGCGCATTGAACGATTCTCTCGACGTTACCAGCCACCCAAAAAATCTCATTGACCTTTGCACCACTAAAAAATGAGGAAGTCAATGTTGAGCCTTTTTTTCTAGATGGCAAAGGTCTAGTATTGGTTTCCATATTGCATTGGTAAGGAAAAGGCCAAATAAAAGATGTTTGATAAGCTGGAAAAAATCGAAAAGCGCTATCGTGAATTAGAGGCCCAGTTAGCGGATGCCAAGATCATATCCGATCAGGGTCAATATCAGAAATTAGCGAAAGAGTACGCCAGTCTGACCCCTACCATCGAAGCCTTCACCAAGCACCAAGAGACCAAGAACCAGATCGTTGAACTGCAGCATCTTCTTAAGGAAAAGCATGACCGGGATTTTGAAGAATTGGCGCATGCGGAGCTGGAAGAACTGCAGGCCCGCCAGCAAGCCCTTGCGGAAACATTAGACGCCCTGCTCAACCCTAAAGAAGAAGAAAAAGACCAGAACATAATCATCGAGATCCGCGCCGGGACCGGCGGCCAGGAAGCCAGTCTTTTTGCGGCAGATCTGTACCGGATGTACAGCAAATACGCGGATAAAAAAGGGTGGAAGTGTGAGCTCTTGAGCAGCCATCCTTCCGAGACCGGCGGGTTCAAGGAAGTCATTTTTAGTATCGGCGGATTTGGTGCTTCCAAGACGTTAAAGTGGGAAGGCGGCGTGCACCGCGTGCAGCGCGTTCCGACGACCGAAGCCTCAGGGCGGATCCATACCTCGGCGGCAACAGTGGCGGTATTGGCGGAACCCGAAGAAGTCGAAGTCAACATTGCCCCGCAAGATCTAAAGATCGATGTGTTCCGTTCTTCCGGACCGGGCGGGCAAAGCGTCAACACCACCGATTCGGCGGTCCGTTTGACGCATATCCCGACGGGTATGGTCGTTATCTGTCAGGACGAGCGGTCTCAATTGAAAAATAAAATGAAGGCGATGCGGGTGTTGCGCGCGCGCTTGCTGGATAAAATGAAACAGGAAAAATTTGAAAAAGCTTCGAAAGACCGCAAGGCGATGATCGGCAGCGGCGACCGCAGCGAGAAGATCCGTACCTATAATTTTCCGGATCGGCGGGTGACCGATCACCGGGTCGGTTTCACCACCCATCAGCTGATGAGCCTTTTGGAAGGGGACTTGGATGAACTTATGGAGGCGCTTTTGAAGGCCGAGCGCGCCGCGCAAAGCGAGGCGAGGTCCTCATGACCGAACAGGAACTGATGTTAACGGCGGTGCTGGAATGCGAACGGGTGAACTTATACGTGGATCGCCCGGCGCTTTCTTTGGAGCAAAAAGCGCGGCTGGAGGACATAAAGGCTCGACGGGAAAACGGCGAACCGCTGCAGTATATTCTGGGGACTTGTGAATTCATGGGATTGACGCTGAAAGTGGATGGCCGTGTTTTGATCCCGCGGCCGGAGACAGAATTGCTGGTTGAGGCAGCCTGCGAAAAAGTAAAATTATTCTTTCCGCAGAAGACCGTCAAAATTTTAGATCTGGGAACAGGGTCGGGCAATATCGCCGTCAGTTTGGCAAAATGTGTTGAATCATGTCAGATCACGGCCGTGGATGTTTCGCCGGAGGCGATCGCTCTGGCCAGAGAGAATGCTGAAAATTTACAGGTAGCTCATAAAATTCATTTTGTCACTGCCGATATGTCCGCTTACCTTAAAGAGCAAAAGGCGAGGCAGAACACTTTTGATCTTATCATCTCTAATCCTCCTTATGTTCCGACAAATCAACTCGCTCGGCTTCCTCGGGATGTGCAGCGCGAACCGCGGCTTGCCCTGGCCGGAGGGGAAGACGGGCTGGATTTTTATCGAGCGATCCTTGTCCAGGGTGTGGCCTGTCTCAATTCAGGAGGATTTTTTCTTTTTGAGATCGGGGACGGCCAGCGCGCGAATTTAGAAAAAGTATGTTCATCTGATACTCAATTTGCTAAAATTGAATTCCAAAAGGATTACGTTCAGACAGACCGGATAATGGTCGTAAATAAAAGTCAAAACTTAGAATTAAGAACGCAAAACTAAGGTGTCGCACGGCGACCCTGGAGAGAGTTGCGTAGCAACACAATAGTTTTAATTTTTGAATTTTTACTTTTACGTTTTTAAAGAAAGGTCAAATTATGGATAAACTTGTGATTGAAGGCGGCCGGCCTTTGAAAGGCGAAGTAAAGATCAGCGGCTCTAAAAACGCGACTCTGCCGGTCCTGGCGGCAACACTTCTCACCGACGAACAATGTGTCATTCATAACGTTCCCAAATTGCGCGATACGCTCACCATGATCAAATTGCTGCGTTCGTTGGGCAAGAATGCCAGTTTAGAGGGAGATACCGTCACGATCTCCAGCAAGGGATCCATAAGCCATGTGGCGGATTATAAGTTGGTTTCAACGATGCGCGGTTCGTTCTGTGTTTTGGGTCCGATCTTAGCCAAGTTGCACCGGGCCAAGGTTTCCCTTCCTGGCGGATGTATTATCGGTGTGCGGCCGGTGGATCTGCATATCAAAGGGCTGCAGGCCTTGGGCGTCAAGACGGAAGTAGAAGGCGGCTATGTGATCGCGAAGGTGGATAAGCTTAAAGGCGCGCAGATTTATCTGGCCGGGGCGCTGGGTTCGTCGGTCTTGGCGACCGCTAACGTGATGATGGCCGCGGTTTTGGCGCAGGGGCAGACCGTGATCGAATCCGCCTCCTGTGAACCCGAGATCGAGGAATTGGCGAATTTTTTAAATGAAATGGGCGCCAAGATCCAAGGCCAGGGCAGTCCGCGGATCATCATCAATGGGGTCAAACGGGTGTACGGCGCGGAATACCGCATCGGCTCGGACCGGATCGAAGCCGGCACGTTTATGATCTTGGCGGCGGCGATGCACAATTCCATAACATTGCGTCATGTTCCGTATGCGCAGCTGATGGCGCTCGTTGATAAATTGCAGGAGGCCGGGGTCACGATCGAGGAAAAAGGAAATACGGTCAAGGTCAATTGCAAAAAACGGTTAAGGCCGACCAGCATGACGACGTATCCGCATCCGGGTTTTCTAACGGACTTGCAGGCCCAATTTATGACCTTGATGGCGATAACGCCGGGAGTGAGCATTATTACCGACAAAGTTTTTCCGGACCGTTTCATTCATATCGCGGAGATG
>MHGP01000016.1:6406-16590 GCA_001805615.1 Omnitrophica WOR_2 bacterium RIFCSPHIGHO2_02_FULL_48_11 | reverse complement strand
CTCGTTGAGTTGGTGCTGCCGCCCCCGATCGATGACCAATGTCCACTGGCTGTGTTAGTTATTCCACCGAGGATCGACGAATAAGAGCCGCTTGCTGTATTCCACGTCGCCATGGTTTGATCTCCGCCGCCGCCGATAAAGGAGAGCGTGCCGCTGGCACGGTTTTGGACACCACCGCCAACAGCACTCCAAGAACCTTCTGCGATATTGCCGTGCCCGGCACCCACAAATGTTTTAATGCCTTTGGATTGATTCGCAGTTCCACCAGCAACCACTGAACCTGCAGTAAGCAGTCTGATAAGCTCACCTAAATCATTTCTACCGGCTTTATTCCCCAGACCGCTTAGAACAGCAGTCCCCGGCCCGACGGCTTCATTGTCACTGCCAAAGACAACCGAGTATTCACCGATATTGACATCATTCCAGCTGGTCGCGGAAACTATTCCGGCGCGGAAGGCTGCTTTACGTGGATACCAGATTAATCGTGTTCCGGCCCCAGCGGTTGCTAGAGTCGCTCCTGAGCCATAAGTCCCTTTTGCTAAAATGCCTGCGTCATCATCCAAAGTTAATTTGAATTCCGGCAAGGTCGTGCCGGTGCCTAATCCTAAACGTAATGTGGTAACGGATTCGGTGGGATGCAAATATTTTATCCCGGTTCCGGAATCGGTCCGCTGCGTCCAGGAATCCCGCGGCCATACCCAAAGGCCATCCTTACAAAAAACAAATTCTTGGTTAGTATTCAGCCTAAAAGTATTCTCGATGCAGGGTTCAGTAGGTACGGTAGGATTAAGTTGAAATTGAAAAAGACTCATCCAAGGTGAACTGGCTGACCCGGTCATGTTTAAATTGCCGGCCCAGGCCGAAACCGGGATGGCTAAAAATATAACCCCCAAAAGTATTTTTTTCATTTTTATTTCCTTTCCTAAAACAAAAAAACCTATTTTTCATTCGAAAAATAGGTTCGCAAAATGCCTTTGATTTTTACTGGCAACTGGCAACCCCCCGCTCTTGCATTCTGCAAGAATGCGCGGGGGCCCTGTAGTTTTGCCCCTGCTCCGTTCAAGTGCTTTTGCCTTGAACTTCGCAGGGCCCGGCGTAGCTCAAGCATGAAAATTCTTGAGCGAAGCTGGGGTCCTATCCTTGCGAATAGTTTGCCCTTTTCAATAATTTAAACCGTTAAAAAAGAACAGATAATATTACAATTTAAGTATAAACCCTATTTCTCAATGCGGCAAGAGGGCGGGGCGCTTTGGAGAAAACGCTTTCTTAAAAATTATTTTAATTGTGAATTAACAAAATGTACGCGGCAAAATAATAGTGTTATTTTAGAGCAAGGGGAGAGCTGCAGGAGGAGTCCCGGATATCATGATGGTAAAGCCGCCATCGGTGCGTGCTTTATCCAGGTGCAAATAAACAATGCAGCTGCTTGTGTCGATGTTTTCGAGTGTTGCTACGAGCGGATCAATCCCAATGGCGGTAGCCACAACATTAACATTGCTTATGTCAGGATAACTCACCTGGTATTCACCGGTGCCGAGTTTTGTTACCGAAACGCCGGGATCTCCGGTTAATATGGCGCCTCCGTTGTCGGTTATTGTGGCTCGGAATATAACCAGAAAAGTCGGTGAGGATGAGGCGTAATAGGCAGCGCCGGGGCCTATTTTTGCTGCGCCATTAACTGCCAGGCGAACACCGGGGTTTGTGACGCCCATCCCTACATTAAGACCGGGAAAGGTTATGACATTCGGTGCGGTGACGGTTACTCCTACGGCATCGTTACCTATCGCAATAGAATTTGAAGCTGCGACATCGATAGTAAGATTTTTTCCAAAGACCAGTGAGCCGGGAGCCTTGGCCTTGGCATTTTGTCCGCCGAGCGCGACGGAATGCGCGTTCGTGGCTTCGTTGCCTTGGCCGCCTAAGATCGCGGCATAGTGTCCGGAGGCGATATTGTTCTCTCCGCCGGCCACAACCGCATAAGAATTACCGTCGGCAAAAATCAAACCCACGGTCCCCGCGGTATTGGCATGCCCGCCGCCGATGAAAGACCATGGCCCGTTGCCGCGGTTATTAAATCCGCCGGCAATGGTTGTATCTGCGGCAAAGGCATGAATGATATTGTTAGTACCGCCAGCAATAGTGCTGTTATTCGAATTGGCTTCATTATGATCCCCGCCGCCGACAAAAGACGTAACGGCGGAGGCAGTATTTGTATTCCCAGAAAAGACACCGGCATAGTCTGCTGTGGCCCGGTTAAGATAACCCCCGCCGACAATCGCACCTGTTCCGTCCGCGGTATTCAAATTGCCCCCCACCACTGCTCCGTAGTTACCACCAACGCTATTACGGTCTCCGCCTCCAATGACTCCGGCAGGGCCAATCATAAAATGATTATATCCTCCCAAAACTGAAGATCCTACTGCGGCAGGGTCGACCACAATTTCGCCCCCGACAATAAAGGTGTCGCTGGTAGAGGTGTGCAAAGATCCAATTAAAACATTACGGCCAAATCTGTAGGCACTCAGTGAAGTATTAATGATTGCACCGGCATGACCCCTGCCCATAACCACAACAGGTGTCGGAGGATCAACACTGTCAACTACTACAAGGCTGCCTCCATTAATTGTCAAGCCGTTATTTGTGCCGTAGGCTGTGCCTTGATTAACAATCTTGGCCGCGGTATCAGTTAAAGATACAATGTTTCCGGTTTGTGTCCAGGGCTGAAATTTTTTAGTGGTACCGCCGCTGCAAATCTCAATTTCATTAGTAAGAGCATTAAGATACAGCGTGCCGTCGTTGCCGATGCAGGAAGGCGCGGTGATGGGTTTGAGTTTTAATGTGTTTGTTACCAGTTTAAAATATTCCCCAAAAGTATTCTGTGCGCTTCCAATGAGGGTAACTCGGTTCGGGCCATATGACGATGCGAAAGCATTCGGTATAAAAATAAATAATAAAAAGAGAGAGATGAGAAGAAACCTCTGTAGCGGATAGGCTTTGCTAAGATGGGGAAGAATTTTATTTGTGATCACGTCTAAATTATAAAATACAATACAGCAATGGGCAATAGACTTACGGCAATTTTTTGCAAGCGCTTTCGTAAAGCTATTATTCTGAAAAGGTTTTGGGTTGAAAGAAATTTTGCTAAGGACAGTCGGACAGAGCGGTAGGTTTTAATTCGCCACCGACAATTTTTAATTCCCAACAGCTGCCGCCGTCATCTTGCAGAATAATTCTGCCAGCGGTTCCGGCATCAGAACTGTGAATATATAGAGTTGTTTCCCCAGAACTTCTGATGTCGACATTAGCTTGGGGAGAACTCGTTCCTACGCCGACGTTTCCTTGACCGGCAGCACCGGTGGGATTAATGAGTACATCTCCGGAATAAATGATAAATGAATCTGGGTTGGTTATGGCAGGAATGGCACTATTGGAATGTCCCCAAACAAAGGTTCGATCAGCCGCAGAATCTAAAACCATGTTTCGTCCAGCGGCCATTGAGTATTCGCCTGCTGCAATATTTTCGGCGCCGCCTGGTATGAAAGAAAAATCTCCAATGGCTTCGTTATTGTCGCCCCCGCCGACAAAAGAAGAATTTCCTGACGCGATATTATTGCTTCCGCCGCCGATCATTGCTCCAACACCGTCAGCGAGGTTGGTTAAGCCTCCAGCGACCGTGGAATTTATTCCATTGGCTTCATTGTGATCGCCCCCGGCGATCGTGGAAGCCTGGGCGCTGGCAGTGTTGGTTAACCCCCCGCCAATCGCTGCAGCTGTTCCTGTAGCGTAGTTGTGCAAGCCGCCGGCAACGGTAGCCTGTTGCGACGTCATGGCTCTGTTTTCTTGTCCGCCGCCGACCGTGTTCCCATGTTCGGTCGCTTGATTATCGAGACCGCCGCTGACCGTGCTTGCGCTACCGGTCGCTTTATTTCCAGTACCACCGGTGGCAGTTGCATTATTCCCGCTGGCGTCATTATCAAAACCGCCGCCGACCGTTGACATCCAGCCGGTTGAGTCATTTCGACTCCCGCCCACCACAACAGCATGATCTCCGGTCGCCGTATTGCCGTCCGTTACGATAAACCCGCCGCCGCCGCCGATAAATGCCATGAGACCGGTATTCACCGGAATTTGATTATTGCTTCCTCCTCCAACAAAAGCAAGCGGGCCGCCTGCCGTGTTCCCCCATCCACCGGCTACCGTAGAATAACCATATATGGGAATGACTCCCAGCAGCCAAACAGTTCCATCTGCTACGTTGTTTGATCCGCCGCTTACCGCTGAACCGGATCCTTTGGCAATGTTGTTTTGTCCAAAGGCAACAGAGGAAAGCCCGATATTGGCATCATTCCACTCTGTTCCACCAAGAGGGCTGCTGGCAGTAACAATACCGGCTCTAAAGGCATGCTTTCTGGGATACCAAATCAGACGAGTGCCGGGGCCATTTGTAGCAAGAATTTCTCCAACCCCAGAAGTTCCTTTAGCAATAATCCCGCCATCATTATCCATGGTCAGCTTGAATTCCGGGTCAACGGTGCCGATCCCGACTTTTCTGGCGGCCTGATCGCCGGTCAGATAAACATCATTGCCGGATTCGGTCCAGGGAGAGGTGAGCGGTTGGAAAACCGTGCCATTTTGGCAATAATACATTATATTTTCTGTAATTTTAACGAAGAAAGTGCCGACTTTACATGGATTATCCGGCAGAGGATTGCGGGGGACAAGCTGCAATGAGCTGTATACCCCGACGGTAGAAGGCACGGATGAATTGATAGAAAGCTGATGTTGTGCCAAAGCAGGGCTTGCCACGGCAGCCGTGAGGAATAGTATTAAGAATAATAAGAAGATTTTTTTCATATTTTTTTGCCTCATGAGTTTCTTCAATGATCCAGTTGCGAACTGCTTTATCCTCTATAGTTAATATATCCCCCACCGACAAAAAAGCAAGCTAAGAATCAGCAATGTAAGAAAGCGTTTGCAAAAATCCATGGTTCCCAGTATTGACAATCGCTATTTGTGTTGTATGGTTTAAGTAGATCTTTGAAGTGTTAATTTTGACGATAATGGCAAACCCATCGTAAGATGGGGACCCCGTCTCCGTTCAAGTGCATGCGCCTTGAACTGCGCCGGGCCAGGCGTAGCTCGAACCTGAAAATTTTTGAGCGAAGCCTGGGCAAAGTCTTTGGGTCCTCACATCATCAAATAGGTGTGAGGGCGGCCTGACTACCGAATCAAGCTTAGGAAACCGGTAAAATAGAAAACAGGCCTATCCCAAATTTGGATAGGCTTTTTTGTTAGGGAGGAAAATCATATGAGATTCTCAAAAATAATCTGCAAAATGATATTCTCAGCAGGACTGCTGATCGGTCTGGGCGTAACAGGTCTCGTTAATGCCCAGTCCACGGATGCGACGGTGAGTCCGGGGGCAGCAGTAGCGAGAGTTTATTTGCCTCCGGAGAAAATTGACACCTCCTTTGTGGAAAAAAATAATACAAATCAGCAGCTTAAGCTGGCGGAGTGGAAGGTCGGCATTGATCAAGTTGTCCCGGCAGTTACCGTAGATACTTTGGGTCTTACCGAGCTATTCTCTGATCATGCCCAGGCGACAGTGGGACGGGATGTATGTATCTTTTATGTGAAGCAAATGGGAAACAGTCCTTTTCATAACCACCAACTGAAATTTACATGTTATTCCGACATCAGCAGTGCTCCTACTGTGCAGCAAGATCTCACGAGCTATATCAATCCTGCAGTAGGCTATTTTGTTAGCGGGGTTGCTCTAGAATATTATGGAGGAGTTGTGCACGCCGCGGTGGCAACGATCAGCGGTAGCGGGACTTCCAAAGTCAGGAATATATGGTATTTGAGGAGAATTAACAATGTTTGGACCCCAAACCCTACGGCCCAAAACATGTCTTTAGGAACAGGTGTTGCGGAATTTGGGAAAGGTTTAAGATTGATGGTTCGGTCTAATCAGACAGCCTTGATTGTCTATCCTGAGAAGGTGCCGACGAGCCAATATTTTGTCAAAGGGATCGTCAATAACTTTATAACGCCGAGCGCACCGATAACGTTATCCCCGCCTTCGGGGTATCAAATGTGGATTACATCCAGAGATACGCCACAATACGATCGATATAAGACATTCAATGCGTTTCATAATGATATTGCTGGCTCAGATTTGAATGGTTCTACCATTGTGACATCGTCTATCGGGAATACCAGTGGCCTGTACCCGGCAGTACAGTTTTATTCTAACCCGCAAGGGAACACAAATATGAACCATCAACCATTAGCCGGGATGTTGCCAAACGTCATGGCTCCCTGGGGGCATGCGGTTGCCAAAGATAATTCTAGCGCTAGAGCTATTTTTGCTTCTGTGTTAGGAGGGATCAATCAAGGCGCCGCGATCCAGTATGGGGCTAAGGATTTATATTTTGATACGGCGCGTAATATCAGCACTCCAACACCCTGGAACCTGAGTACCCAGGTACGGCTTGAAGGTACGACAGCTACTGATGAATATTACAACTCACCGGAGATATTAAGCTATTCTGGAAGTAATTATATTGGATGTATTTTTATAAAAGTTAACGCGCCTTATGCCACAGTGAGAGTATATTCTCAGCAATTGGGTTGGACGCCGGCAAAAGTTTTGCATACCGCGCCTAATATTGAGGTCTATCGGTTGAGGATGACAGTACGGGATTAATAAAAACAATTTATAAATTTTTTGAATAATAAAAGGGAATCATATTAAGATGATTCCCTTTTTAAATTGTATCACCGACATGGTCGAGGTAAGCGTTGCAGCAGGCGTGAAGTTTTATGGACAGGCGGTTGTTCCGTCCATTTTAAGCCATTTACTCCCATTACAAATACAAAGAAAAGCTCCATCAGAAGGAACACCTTGATTCTCAACGTAGAGAGCGCCTTGAGCAGCTTGACCGCACGCAAAAGGGTTGCCGTTTCGAGGCGCGAGGCGCAGGACATCATTAATATTAACTGCGGCAAGATAGGGACCTTTATTTATATCTACTCTGGCAAAAGGATTAGGCATAGTCGTTCCGATTTCAACATTTCCTGTGGCAATAATAAAAGCATCTGATTGGGTCACATTGATTGGAGATGCCAAAGTCCCATTTCCCCAGACAAAAGTTCTATCCGCTGTCGGAGCGAGATTGGTATATTGTCCGCCGACCCAAGAATAATCGCCGCCGGCGGTATTGCTTTGACCACCGCTAACGGTTGACCCGACTCCACTCGCAGTATTTCCATAGTTAATATGATTAACCAAATCGTACCACCCACCCCCCCCAATTGTCGCATAGTCCCCAGTCGCTTTATTGCTTTGTCCGCCACTCACAGTTGATGCGAATCCGTTAGCAGCATT
This sequence comes from Omnitrophica WOR_2 bacterium RIFCSPHIGHO2_02_FULL_48_11, assembly GCA_001805615.1. Taxonomy (GTDB): domain Bacteria; phylum Omnitrophota; class Gorgyraeia; order Zapsychrales; family GWA2-47-8; genus 2-02-FULL-48-11. Next base: position 9,200 of record MHGP01000016.1, on the reverse strand, counting down.
TCCATAGTTAAAATTGTTAAATGGATCAATATCACCACCGCCACCACCAATAACAGAAAAGTCTCCAGAAGCGGCGTTAAACTCTCCCCCGGAAACTGTGGCAGCATGTGCATTTAAAATGTTATTAAAGGCTCCACCAGCAATAACATTATTATGATCCGTAAAAAGGTTGCCCCCCGTGCCAGTAACAATAGTAATACTGTTGGTGTTACCACCGCCGATTGAACTATTTTGGCTGTCCAATATCGTATTGTCGAAACCACCAACGATGCTGCTGAAGTTTGGTTCATTAACGAAGCTTCCTGAGATTTCATTTGTCTGACCGCCGCCGATGAACAAATGTTGCCCATAGAATGAAACTATATTAACATGGCCAGCCGTGTTTGCTTGACCGCCGGCAATAGTAGAATGTTGTCCTAAAACTCTGTTCCCTTGTCCTCCGCCGATCGTGCCCCAGCCAGTTAATGCCCAATTCGTCTGTCCGCCAGCAACAGTGCCGCCAACAGCATTTGTGCCGCCTATACTATCACCGGTTACGTTATTTGACCCTCCTCCGACCGCGCCAAAATCTCCAATAGCACCGTTTCTCATGCCGCCGGAAACGGTAGACCCTAAGCGTTGAGCCACCGTATTAAATCCGAATGCAACGGAATAGTCTCCAATGTTTTGATTCGCGATAGTATCATTCCATTCATTCCCGCCTAACCACCCGGTAGCATCAAGATGTCCGGCCCGGATGGCGGCTCGGCGCGGGTACCACATAAAACGTGTTCCTACACCAACCGTCGTCAAGGGAACGCCCGCTCCTAAATTTCCTTTTGCCATGATGCCGCCGTCATTATCCAGAGAAAGTTTGAACTCAGGTGTTGCTACACCGATGCCGACCTTGGCATTGGGATTTGTGTTGATCAGAGTGATATTGTTCGCGGATTCAGTCCAGGGGCCGGTAATAGGTAGCCAGGAAAAACTTGGCCCGCAATATTCAAATTGATTAGTTGTCCCATTAAAATAAAATTTTCCAATTTGCGAAATGAACTGACACTCGCTAGCGCCTAAAGCAGGACGAGCCACTAACTGCAAGATACTATAAATTCCCATGGTGGAAGGCACTGTTGCTTCCATGATCATTGTGTTGGCGGCATAAATTGGCGGAGTGAATAAAAGGAGTGCGGCTAGGCCAAAGGCGGTTGATCGTTTCATGGTTTTATTGCTTTCCGAGGTTATTTTTATTTCCTAAAACTATTAGTACTACTTCTACTATTGTGTATAACACATTTATATGGGGGTTGTAAAGTTAAGACCCATAAACTTAAGAAAGCGTTTTCATCCACCTACGCAGGATATCATGGGATTTCGGTAACGGCTAAGGTTATGATGCCGGTTTCGTCATTGGGCAAAGGCATTCGTAATTGTATATAGAGCCACGAATAACGTAACCAAAAGACGAAACGGGCTTCTTAACCCTGACCGAAGGCCATACGGCCGGCAGGCCTTGGCTAATTTTATTGGTCTTTTCCTTACCAACAACAATATATGGAAGCCCAATATTAGACCTTTGTCATCTAGAAGAAAAGACCTAGGATTGACTTCCTTATTTTTTAGTTGTACAAAGGTCAATAAAAAATTTGCCCTGATTTCCTCCCCTTTTTCATCTAATGAATTGTTTTTTGGGGGAGGAAAAAAAGGGGTTGACAAGTCCGGGGGGCAGTGTTATATTTGAAACAATAATTTAACCTTTAAACCGGTCCTGTGAGATCGGGAAGGTCAATATGAAAATTCTTCAAATAGTATCCAAATTAAAAAACCTGCCTTCCTAACGGAGGGGAGGTATTTTTTTTGAATGCGAAGGGACAAAAAAGCATGTTTGGGACCTCTAAAATCATGGACAAAGAAGCCATCCACCGGGCGCTGATGCGCATCGCGCATGAGATCATTGAAAAGAATAAAGGCGTCGACGGTGTGTGCCTGATCGGGATCCGCACCCGCGGGGTGATCCTGGCCGAGCGGTTAAGAAAATATATTCAGCAGATCGAAAACGTGGAGCCTCCCCTGGGGATTCTGGACATCACACTGTACCGGGATGACTTGACGCTGGTGGGGACCAAGCCCATTGTCCACGAAACCCAGATCAATTTTGATATCACCGAAAAGACGATCATCCTCGTCGATGATGTGCTGTTCACCGGACGGACCATCCGGGCGGCGCTGGATGCCTTGATCGATTTTGGCCGGCCGTCGCATATTCAGCTGGCGGTCTTGATCGACCGGGGGCACCGCGAACTGCCTATCCGCGCCGATTACGTCGGGAAGAATATTCCGACAGCTTTGGAACAGAATGTGAAAGTGATCTTGAAAGAAACCGATCATGAGAAGATAGACGAGGTTATTGTAGAAAATAAAAATAACCAATGAACAAGATACAAACACCAAAAAATAACCAATCACCAAAGACCAATAACCAAACTTTTTCTGGAGGTTGGTTATTGTGTATTGGGATTTGTTTGGTCATTGTTTCTTGTATCTTGTAATTTTGAGTATGAAATTATGAGCAGTTGGACCAAACACGATCTGATCGAACTCGATGAACTCTCCAAGGAAGAGATAGAGCTTATTTTGGAGACGGCGAAATCATTTAAAGAAGTTTCGGCGCGGGAGGTCAAGAAAGTTCCGGCCCTGCGCGGTAAGACCATTGTCCTCCTTTTTTCGGAACCTTCGACGCGAACCCGCATCTCTTTTGAGCTTGCCGCCAAGCGTCTCTCCGCGGATACGATCAGCATTGCCTCCTCCGGCAGTT